>CAZQBM010000012.1:0-44641 GCA_964591945.1 uncultured Lachnospiraceae bacterium
ATTAATATACCTTCTTATCCAGACCCATGCGACTGATAATACGGTTGATTTCGTAATAAATCTTTTCTTCGTCCATGGTCAGCACCTGACGGTTTTCCATGGTGATTTTACCGTCGATGATTACAGTCTCAACCTCGGAACCGTTGGCCGAATATGCCAGTCCTGCAATCAGGTTGTTATTCGGCATCAAAGACGGTGTGTTGGTATTAAGAATCACCAAATCCGCTTTCTTGCCGACTTCAATAGAACCAATGGAATCTTCCATACGAAGTGCTCTTGCACCGTTGATGGTAGCAATCTGAAAACCTTCCTTGGCGCTGATGCACTGTGCCGTCTCGCCCACACCCTTGTGAATCAGGGTTAAAAGACTTAATTCGTGGAACATATTCAAGGTATTGTTGCTGGCCGCACCGTCGGTACCAAGGCAAACATTTACGCCTGCATCAAGCATCTTGGGCACAGGAGCAAATCCGTTGCCAAGCTTCATATTGCTGGCGGGATTGGTTACCACGCTGACATTTTTATCTCGCATAATTGCAATATCTTCATCGGTCACGTGCACGCAGTGCGCCGCAATAGTAGGGCGGTCAAAAATACCGCTTCTGCGAGCAAGCTCAATGGGTGTACAACCGTACTGCTTCTGACAATTCTCAATTTCGGTACGACTTTCGGACAAGTGTATGTGGATGCCCATATCATTCTTTGCCGACTCTTCCGCCACAATATTTAAGAAGGCTTCATCGCAGGTATAGGGCGCGTGGGGTCCTAAGAAGAAGGACAATCTGTCGCAATCCTTTGCCGCATCTCTCTCTTCGTATGCCTGACGCAGACGCATTGCACCTGCTTCATCATTGCCGCTTCCTACAAGGCCTCTGGAAATCACGGCACGCATACCGGACTCTTTGACCGCGCGGGTGGTCTGATGAATGTTCATCTGCATATCGTTAAAGCAGGTGGTGCCGCTCTTCATCATTTCAAGGATGGCAAGGTTTGCACCCCAGTACGCATCCTCATCAGTCATAGCATCTTCAATAGGTGAAATGGTTCCAAAGAGCCAGTCGCCGAACGCCAAATCATCTGCCACGTTTCGCATAAAAGCCATGTATGAATGTGTATGACAATTGATAAATCCGGGCATCAGAAGTTTACCGGCGCCGTCGATGATTTTATCGGCTTCGGAAGTATCAACGCCTGTTGCATTGTCGCCTGTAAGCACAGACTCAATCACTCCCTGATTGATAACTACACTTGCCTGTTCAATTTTATTAGAACCCGCTCCGTCGGGTAAAATAGCCTGAATATTTCTAATAACAATTTTCACTACTGTTTCTTCTCCTCTTCGTCCATATATTCTTTCACGGCATTGTCTACGTGTTTTCCAATGTGGGATGTGATAAAAACAAGACCGTAATACAAAGGAATTCCTAAGAAAATCATCCAACCCGGGTGCCAGAATCCGCCTACCATACCAAGGAAAAGATAAATTGCCACACACAAAACCGGAAACACCGAGTGGGTAAGAATCATTATCTTTTTGTTGGATGCACTACGACGCTCCACCAAGGCCGCGTGTTCCTTATCAATGTGGCTTGTATCACCCGGTTTTACATTGGCATACACCGCCTTGCTCTCATCATATTTAGGCATTTCACTGCCGGAATATAAAATACGGTCAATGGACATCTCATATGCTTTGGACAACTGCATCAATGCTCCCGCGTCAGGAAGCTTACTTCCCTCTTCAAACGCCTGCAGTTCTTCTATTCCAATACCGCTTTTCTCGGCAACTGCCTCTATTGTAAAATTCTTTTCTTCTCTTACTTCTTTTAAACGTATTGCAACCTGACTCATATTGGCCTCCGTTTTAAACTTGTTGTGTTCGCATATAGTATAGCATTATTTAAAAGCCTTCTCAATCCTTCATAAAACTTCTCATAGGATTCAACTCTTTTGCCACCTGAAATAAATTGTCCTGCTCACATGCAAGATACTCTTTGATTTCCGTAAGCTCTTTTTCATCAAATCCCTTGTTGCTTATCAGCTCTCCTCCCGGAATAATAAACTCCGCGTTGGCACTTTGATCCGTAAATAAAACATATGCTACTCTTTTATCACCAAGTCTCGTCACAGGCGAAACATTAATCTTCATTTCACTGTTCATAAGTGGCTCCTAATCTGTATAATATTCGGCCTTGAAGGCTGCATTGCACTCCGCGATTTCTTTGGTTCCGTTGATATAATCGGCATACATATCCCACAGGTCAATATCGCATCCGTCCATCACTTCATCTTCCGGAATCCAGGATTTAATTAACGCGATTCTTTCTTCTTTCGTTGTGTCGGATATAAGGTAGCTTTTTGCCTGCATATATTTTATCTCCTATTTATTTTTATCTTTGTCTTAATTATATCGATTCACCATAAAAAACTCAATTAAGAAATATAATTATCTCCATAAGAAAAGGACATTTCATTACTTTTATTGAATTAACAAAAACTGTCGCCTCGGAATCCTCTCCAAAGCGACAGTCCTTTATAAAATAATTTTTGTTTTAATGCATTCCAAACGCCAAAAACTAAACGTTTAATCTTGCCTCCACATTGATTACGGTTTTACCGTCATAATCGGTTTCGATATAGAAGGAAGTTTCACCGGACTTACCAATCACAATATTTTTTTCTCCGCTCAAAAATTCTTCTTTATCGTCTGCATCAAACTTAATGCCCAAATCTTCCATGGCAGTCACAGCTTCTTCTTTGCTCATGCCCGTAAAATCCACACCAAGTAATAATACCTCCGCACTGCTGAATCTATAGCTGGGATCAGTTTGAATCGAATAAATCTTACAATCTTTAAAATCTGCAGAATTTACATCCGGATTATAGAGTTGGATAATAATATTTGCATATTCATAATATCCATATGCATCTTTAGCAAAGAGATAATAAAAGGTTGAAGTATAACTTTCTCCCGGAATATCTGCATATCCTTTTAAATCGGTATCTCCACTTCCGCTCATGGATGTATCAATTGCAAAACCTGCATCCAACACTTCCTGCACTGTCATATTAGCAGAAATTTCCGTTCCGTTTACAGTAGCCTGTGTCTTAACCAATCCTCTCGAATAGAGGAAGACTCCACCTACTACTCCAAGGATAAGCAATACCAAAAAAATATCAAATCCAAGGTGTTTTTTCTTCTTTTTCGGCTCCTGCACCTGCGCTTGTTCCTGCACAAGTTCCTGTACCTGTACGTTTTCCTGTTCCATTTTCAATTCCTCCTTTTGTAACTTGGTACATTGTCCGTATACGACAAGTGGCAATGTACCCTTAATTATATATCAGGTTTGGGATATCCCCACACCAAATATTCTTAGCGAATTCCGTAATTCTCGATGATGTAATCCATATCCTTGTCACCACGGCCGGAAAGGTTAATCAGGATAGAACCTTTACCCATCTGCTTCGCAAGCTTCATAGCGTAAGCCACTGCGTGTGAACTTTCGATCGCAGGGATGATACCTTCCATTCTTGATAACTTGAAGAATGCATCGATGGTTTCTTCGTCATCAACTACGTCATATTTTACTCTTCCAAGGTCATGTAAAAATGCATGCTCAGGGCCTGATGAAGGATAATCCAAACCGCTGGCTACTGAGTATACAGGCGCGGGCTCGCCGTTTTCATCTTTTAACATGATACTGTTGAAGCCATGCATAACGCCTTCGGTACCATATTTTAAGCTTGCTGCATGATCGCCAAGTTTCTCTCCGCGGCCAAGAGGCTCTACACCGTAAATATCCACAGGATCGTTTAAGAAGCCGGAGAAAATACCCATTGCATTGGAACCGCCACCTACACATGCTACGACTGCATCAGGCAATTCACCTGTCATCTGCAAGAACTGCTCTCTTGCTTCCACACCGATTACACTCTGGAAGTCACGCACCATCATGGGGAAGGGGTGAGGTCCCAAAACAGAACCGATACAGTAGATTGCATCCTTGTATTCCTTGATATAGGCATCAAAAGCTGCATCTACCGCTTCTTTTAAGGTTGCAAGACCGTGGGTTACTTCGACTACGTTAGCACCGAGAATTTTCATTCTTGCTACGTTGGGCGCCTGCTTCTTGATATCAACAGCACCCATGTAAATGTCACATTCCAAACCGAAATATGCTGCTGCGGTTGCAAGGGCAACACCGTGCTGGCCCGCGCCTGTTTCAGCGATTACTTTCTTCTTGCCCATAAATTTCGCAAGAAGGGCTTCACCCATACAGTGATTTAATTTGTGTGCACCTGTGTGGTTTAAGTCCTCTCTTTTTACATATAACTGTACACCATTTCCAAGGCTTTCAGACAGTCTTTCCAAGTGGGAAATAGGGGTCGGTCTGCCCTGGAAATCCTTACGGATACGACGTAATTCGCTGATGAACTTGCTGGACTTACAGATTGTAAAATAAGCCTCATTGATGTCAGCCATTGCTTTCTTTAACTCGGGCGAAACATACGCACCGCCGTACTTTCCGTAGTAACCTTCTGCATCGGGATAATGCTTAAAATAAGTGTCGAAATCAATATTGTTATAAATCATGGTTGTGTCCTCCTAAAAATCATAAAATTATTTATAAAAAAGCATCTTTTATTTCTTTAATCTTTGCAGGCTACGCCATCGTTTCGTCAATAACATATCCGCACCTCCTACTATAAAACGATTTAGTATCTTCGGTCAAGGATTGTTTCGACAAAAAGCCCTTTAATGGTATAAAAAAATCCCTGACAGAAAACTCTTTTCTGTCAAGGACGAATATTTCTTATCCGCGGTGCCACCTTGCATTCACGATTGCTCGTGCCCTTACTGAGATACCAACATATCCCCGGCAACTAACGTATGCCCCACGTCGCAGAATACTCTGTAGATTCCTACATTTGACTGCGCCCTCAGCGGTCCATTTGATAATCTGTTTTTTACCCGACTCTCAGCATCACGGGCTCTCTGTGAAAGCATAATTACCTTTATCTCCGCCTCAACGGTTTCGATATTTTATTTTTATTCATTAAAACACTTATGTGTACATTTGTCAATGAAAAAATAACTGCGGCTAATTTTCATTCTTTGTTTCTGTCTTTCTCGCCAGAATTACAGAAGGAACCATAAAGCCTGCCAACATAGCCGCGCCCGAGATTTTTCTTAATAGGGCAAAAAGCTTCATATTTACAGGCAAAACACTTATCGAATCCAACAGGTTCCCACTCTCAAATCCGTATGAAATCGCTTCCAGATATTCTTCCTGATGAATGGAAGAATCAATTCCTTCCGCAATAATTACAGCCACACCTAAAACAATAAGAACCATCACCAAAATATTCCATTTTTTGTAATCCTTTATAAATACTTTTATGATACTGTCCTTGCTTTTTACGGCTATTTTAAAAATTGTAAGGCCTGCAATCACACAGACTACAGCGCATATGATCCATTCCACGGTGTCACATACCACCATACCTAGCACACCATCACCGGATGCAAGAATAGGTAATATTAACGAAACAAGCGTCTCACATAAAAAATATGTAATCACCGGCAAAAAAACACCTAATATAAGCCATCCGTAGTTCATTTTCTTATTTCGAACAACCGCTATCATTACGATTGTAAACACAACAAATATAAAAAACAACTTAATAAGTTGACTGAACATATATTACCTCCAAACGAATTTACTTACATTCATATCTCACTTAAAACCTATCCGCAGATAAAATCACCTGGGCTTATTATATAACCGAGATAAAAATTTTACAACACCCACTCATATATGATGCCATACAACTCCCGTATATAATAAGTCGGAAATAACCACAACGGTGTCCTCGCCGGTACCGCACTGTACTCCATTTCCAAGGCATCTGCAATCATACCCGCACGATATTCGTGGTATTCATTGGTTACAATAGCAATCTCGGGATTTAAGCCTTCTTCCTCAATGATTTCCTGCGAAAAAAGAAGATTTTCTCTTGTGGAAGTAGACCGATTCTCCTGATAAATCCGCTCCGGCGCAATCCCCTTGTCCGTAAGATAAATATACATACACTCTGCTTCCGGCATACTTTCATCCGGTCCCTGACCGCCGGAAACAATACAGATTGCATCGGGATGCTTTGTCAAATATTCATACGTAGCATCCAGTCTTGACGCCAGCATAATACTGGGCCTGCTGCCGTAGGCACGACACCCAAGCACCACTACCGTAGCTTCTTCGGAAGGCTTCGCGGTTGCTGCTTTTATCATAAAAGCGGTTTCTACTGCTGCCAGGGAAACGACTGCAACTACAATAACAAGAATGCCGGTTAATATTACCCTGCCAGCCTTTTGGGCATATAATTTCTTAATCGTTTGATTGATTTGAGGCATAAAAGCGCCGTAAGCTATTATTAATGCCATAATAACAGCCCCTGTTCCGTTGCCCAAATTCATAATTCTGCCCACTGCAAAAGGTGTTAAAAACCATATCAGGCCCAAAACACCTATCGCTATCAGTACGATTTGTAAAATTCGTTTCTTCATTTTTTATTTCCTAAAATATCAACAATTTTATTCATATTTAGTAAATTCAGCCGGATTCCATCCAAAATCCGTAGAAAGTATAAACTCCGGAATTTCGTCTTCATCTTCATAGATATAAAACCATTCCAAAGAGCCATGGGTAATATAAGCTCTCTCATAAACCGGTCTTCCCTGCTCATCAAACCAGGTCTCCAAGGAGCTTGTATTCGTACCGAACATATAAGAATTGTGAATATAGTACCTATACGCCAATTTCCCATTGGGCTGATATTCATAAGTTACTTTCAACGCATCATTCCACATAGAATAAAAGTCTTTCGCACCACTTACCTTTTCTTCCATCAAATCTTCTATATTAGTAACACGATACTCTACAAGTCTGCCTGCGTTATCATATTCTTTTATTTCATCATAGTGATAATCACCCATATAATCTTCCGGACGGTGACCATCATATACGATAACGGGGTCCATATAGTCTCCCCATAAATAACCATTCCATTCCGCTTCTGTCACACCCAGGAAACAGGCTCCGTATCCACCTCTTACACAACACCCTAATTGAGTTTCCTCGTCATAGTATAATGTCAACTGCAATTTCCCATCTGCATAAACCTCATAAAAGGGTTCGTCCATATCAAAGCCATAAGCCGTCAAAAAAGATTCTGCATCCTTAAAATAAAGATGTTCCCAAGTGCCATAACATTTATCAACATAAATGAGTTCATCCCAACTCATTTCGTCAGCTTCTTCATAGGTATAATCCCCTTCAATCTTCTCCAACTCAGCCAGAAAACGTTCTTCTTCCGATAATCCTTCTGAATTCTCTAATTCTTCAGATGCGCCATCTTTATTTGCTTCTGTCTCAGATGCGTCTTCACTCACTCTTTCTTCAGATACTGCCTCTGTATTTATCTCATCTTCTAATACTTCGTCTAAACTCTCTTCCGACACATATACCGGCGGTTCCTCATAAGAATATAGACCAACTTCTTCCCTTACTTTCCATCCGTTGGTTCCTTTTGCCTCAATCGTAACGGTATAAAACTCCCAGAAATCACCAATACTTACAGACTGCCCGTCATCACTAATTTGGGCATGACCGGGATCATTGCGCCCCTGCAATTTGATATCTGCAATTCGAACACTGCTTATGTTCTCGGTATTGATAATGAATTCGTCAATATGTACGGTACTGTATTCCATTACCGTAACTTCTTCTTTTACTTCCAGTATCGGCGCATTCTTGCCGTATTTCCCCGTATAAATTGTAATTGCAACAATTGCGATAAGCGCAACCGCAACAACAGCTATTATGATTGGCAATAAAATCTTTTTCTTCAAAGTTAGGCCCTTTCTGTGCTTTGATACTTAATATACGTATGAAAAATATGATTTTTATGGGTGATTGAGTTTATTATATAACTCCGCTTTTCCGAATGCAATAATTGTATCATAATCAAGAAATGCACTCTCTAACACTTTTACACCATATAACAAAACCGTCTGCTCCCGAAAGAACAGACGGCTTAATGATATTTTTGATTATTTAAATTTTTATAAAATTATTCCTACGTTTACGGAAAAATTCTTATTCTGCATCTACAGTAGGCTTAATTCCATCTTCGAATAAATCCATAACTTCTTTAGAAGGTGCCTTGTCAATAAGAGATACAACCACTGCCGCAACCATACTTGCGATAAAACCGGGGATAATCTCGTACAAACCTGTAGCGCCTGACAAGAATGCGTACCAAAGAGCATCTACCACGAAGCCCACAACGATACCGGCAATCGCGCCCTTGTATGTAAATCTCTTCCAGAACAGCGAAAGAATAATTGCGGGACCAAACGCCGCACCGAACGCTGCCCATGCACATTCCACCAATGCCATAATACCGGCACAGTTCGGATTCACAGCGATCAATAAAGCAACAATTGAAATTACAATAACGATGATACGGCCTGCCCAAAGCATTTCCTTGTTTGATGCGTTTTTACGGAATACCGGCTTGTACACATCAGACGCAAATGCGGATGAAGAAGCAAGCAACTGAGAGTCAGCTGTACTCATAGATGCTGCAAGGATAGCAGAAAGCAATACACCTGAAATTAAAGCAGGGAATACGCTTCTTACCATGGTAATGAACACGATACTCTTATCTTCCAAACCACTTCCGATGTAATGATGTCCAACGATACCAACAACGGATGCCATAATAAGAATCAACGTTGTCCAACCGATACCGATTGCACGTGATTTCTTCATTTCTTTTTCAGACTTAATTGACATATAACGAACTAAAATATGAGGCATACCGAAATATCCAAGTCCCCAACCAAGACCGCTTAAAATATCCGAAATACTTTCCCAGTTAAAAGAACCGCTGGATAAGAAGTTGTAATAATTCTCGCCGGTTACTACTTCATAAGCAGGTACAAAATCAGGCACCTGCATAGCCAACACTGCAACAATAGGAGCTACCATAATTGCGGCCAACATAAGCATACCCTGGAAGAAGTCTGTCCAGCAAACTGCGTTAAAGCCACCTAAAAAGGTGTAAATAACAATAATTGCAGCCGCACCTACCATTGCATAAATAGGCTTTGCACCAAATACGGTATTAAATAAAGTACCGCATGCATAAATACTGGATGCAGCATATACACAGTAAACGACTACGAAAATAACCGCACAGATAATCTGAAGTGCTTTATTCTTAGTCTGGAATCTGTTTGTTAAGTACTGCGGAATCGTAATGGAGTCCTGTGCCTTAATAGACAATCTTCGAAGTCTGGGTGCCACAAAAATCCATGCAGCAATAGTACCGATGAGCAAACCAACGGAAATCCAAACCTGTCCCATACCTGCAAGATAAATGGAACCGGGAAGACCCATAAGTACCCACGCACTCATATCGGAAGCGCCTGCGGAAAGGGCTGCTACCCATCCGTTCATATTTCTTCCGCCAAGGAAATAATCCTTATCACCACCGTCAGCTTTACGTCCTTTTACGAAGAAGAATACACCAACAGCGAGCACCAGTAACAAGTAGACAATAAATGCTACCAATTCTGCGTAATTCATAATTCACCACTTTCCATATACGTGCTCTTTTACGTATATAATTTTTCTCATATGTTTGCATTTTACACGACTCTTACATTTGTCGCAAGTATTTTCGACATTTTTCAAGTCGGTTACTGTTTTAATTACAAAAAACATCGCTGTAATTTCTTACAGCGATGTCTCGTTTGAATATATTAATTCATTATAATCTCTTAAGAAGTTCTTCTCTCTGAGCTTCGAAGCCGGGCTTTCCAAGGAGAGCAAACATGTTCTTCTTGTAGCTTTCTACGCCGGGCTGATTGAAAGGATTTACACCAAGGATGTATCCGCTCACACCACATGCGAACTCGAAGAAGTAGAATAATTCACCTAAGTAGAATTCATTTACTTCGGGAACATTTACTAAGAAATTAGGAACCTGTCCGTCTGTATGCGCAAGAATTGTTCCGTTCATAGCGCTCTTGTTTACGAAGTCTACAGTCTTACCTGTTAAATAGTTCAAACCATCAAGATCAACAGGCTCTTCCTCGATGATGATTTCTTCTCTGGAAGTTTCAATGTTGATGATGGTTTCAAAGATATTTCTGGAACCGTCCTGGATAAACTGTCCCATTGAGTGCAAGTCTGTTGTTAAGTCAACGCTTGCAGGGAAAATACCCTTCTGATCCTTACCTTCGCTCTCACCGTATAACTGCTTCCACCACTCAGATACGAAGTGTACGCTGGGTTCGTAGTTCGCAAGAATTTCGATCTGTTTTCCTTTTCTAAGAAGGATGTTACGAGCTGCTGCATAAAGGAGAGCATCGTTTTCTTCGAATGCGTTGTTCAATGCGCGTTCTCTTCCGCTTGCTGCACCTTCCATTAACTTGTCAATATCAGCACCGCTTACTGCGATGGGAAGTAAACCAACTGCTGTAAGAACTGAGAAACGTCCGCCGATATCATCGGGCACAACGAAGGTTTCGTATCCTTCTTCTGTAGCAAGGCCCTTGAGTGATCCTCTGGCCTTATCTGTTGTAGCATAGATTCTCTTAGCTGCGCCTTCCTTGCCGTACTTTTCTTCTGCCATCTTCTTTAATACACGGAATGCGATAGCAGGTTCAGTTGTAGTACCTGACTTAGAAATCATGTTGATAGAGAAATCTCTGTCGCCGATTACCTGAATCAAGTGCTTTAAGTATGTAGAGCTGATAGAGTTACCAACGAAATAAATTTCGGGAGTTTTACGGATGCTCTTATCAACAACATTATAAAAGCTGTGTCTTAAGAATTCGATTGCTGCTCTTGCACCGAGGTAAGAACCACCGATACCAACAACCAAGAGAACTTCTGAATCGTTCTGAATCTTCTCTGCTGCCTTCTTAATTCTTGCAAACTCTTCCTTGTCATAATCTACGGGAAGATTGATCCAACCAAGGAAATCATTTCCTGCACCGGTCTTAGAAACCAATAATTCTTTTGCATCAAGTGTAAGCTTCTTCATCAGTTCCATTTCGTTAGCGCTGATAAAGGGTGCTGCTTTGGAATAATCAAATGCTACTTTTTTACTCATGTGATTTTCTCCTTTTTATCCTTTATTTATTGAAACATTTATAAAATGTCAAGTTCCTTGTAAAGTGTAGCAAAAATAAGGTCTTTTTTCAAGATAAAAATTCCTGCAGCAGTTGTTCTAACTCTTGTCTTTCCTTTCGTCCGAATTTCGGAACCTCGTTCTCCATCATCGGGGCATCCATAATTTCTTTGGCAATTCGCTCCTTGGGTAAAACTTTTAACCTGCTTACCATATGATTTTCTAAATAATCAATTATGTTGGTTTTCAGAACTTCTTTCTTTCCTTTGATGTCTACTAAGGAAGAAATACTGAAGTAGGCATATAAACCAAACAAGCTGACAATGTAGTAGGGAAACAGTTGCACCACATAGTCACCCGCCGTAATGCGGCGATAAATTCCTACCCCGCACAGCAGCACAGCCAGAAGCATCATCTGTCCCGAAAAAGCAGACAATCCCGGCAACGTAAGAAAGCCTATTTTCATACGGTTTATAAACTTGTCCACAAAAATCGGTATATTAGAGACACCTCCGTTTAATTCATAACAATTTGCAAATTTTAGTTTACATTGTTTCAAAAGCTTATTATCTGTTGCCGACATATTATCGGTTTCCTGAATCATACTTTGATATAGTACCCCTGCCACAATCTGGCATATTATGCTTAATGTAATAAGAAAAATTGATAATTTGATAAAAATATCATTTTCTAATAATTCCATACCGTCCTCCGTTTCATTTTAGTAATTTAGGGAATAGTAACAGTATAGAAAAAACTTTTTTCCGAAACAAGACAGAAGGCCTTTGTTTTTATCGACAAAATCCTCTTTCATTTTCTATGAAACAGTGGAAATCGACGTTTTTTTCTGTTATAATCCTTTTTAATATAGATAAAAAAGCAGAATGAGGTGAAATTATGCGATATATTCCCAAAGGCGTCTGTTCTCAGGCAATTGATATTGAATTAGATGGTAATATTATAAAACATGTTCAGTTTACCGGCGGCTGCCACGGCAATTTGCAGGGTATTGCACGATTGGTAGAGGGAATGAAGGCAGAAGATGCTATTGCCAAAATCCGCGGCATCCGGTGCGGTTTCAAGAGCACCTCTTGCCCCGACCAGCTTGCAAATGCTTTGGAAGCAGCCCTGAATCAATAAATGGTATTAATCCACAAATTATTATTAAGATAATTGATTAATTGTATCAGAAATATAACATCTTACTTTGGTAAGTAATATCTTAAATTATAAGATAACAATACTTCACTCTGGAGGTCGTTTCATGAAACGCATCGTTCTTACAGGTGGCGGCACAGCCGGTCACGTAACACCGAATATTGCACTTTTACCTAAATTAAAAGAATTAGGCTATGATATTCATTACATCGGTTCACATGACGGAATCGAGAAAAAATTAATTACTGATTTTGAAATTCCGTACTATGGTGTTTCAACCGGTAAGTTGAGAAGATATCTTGCCCTGAAGAATCTTTCTGACCCTTTCCGTGTTATGAAAGGCTATAGTGAAGCTAAAAAAATTCTGAAGGAGTTAAAGCCGGATGTTATTTTCTCGAAAGGCGGATTTGTAAGCGTGCCTGTTGTTCGTGCAGCAGCATCCTTGAAGATTCCCTGCATTATTCACGAATCAGATATGACACCGGGCTTAGCAAACAAACTTTGCATTCCCGTTGCATCCAAAGTTTGCTGTAACTTCCCGGAAACCTTAGCAAATCTTCCGGAAGAGAAGGCGGTTTTAACAGGCTCACCTATTCGAAGTGAATTAATGCGCGGTGACAAAGTAGCTGCATTGAATTTATGTAAATTCACCTCCAACCTTCCCGTCATTATGGTAATCGGCGGAAGTTCAGGTTCTGTAGCTATTAACAAAGCTGTTCGCGCTGCTTTACCTAAATTGCTGGAAGATTTCCAAGTTGTTCATATTTGCGGTACTGACCGTGTGGATAATCTCCTTTTAAATCAAAAGGGATATGCACAATTTGAATATTTAAAGAGCGAATTAAAAGATGTTCTTTCTATGGCAGACATCGTAATTTCCAGAGCCGGCGCAAATGCTATTTGCGAACTTTTGGCACTGAAGAAACCGAATCTTTTAATTCCACTTCCTGCTGCAAGCAGCCGTGGTGATCAGATATTGAATGCTAAATCCTTTGAATCGCAAGGTTTTTCACTTGTATTGGATGAAGATGATTTAGATGAAAGCACTTTAGTTGAGAAAGTTTACGAACTTTACTGCAATCGCAAGACCTATATTGAAACAATGTCTCAGAGCTCACAGTTAAATGCAGTTGATAAAGTAATAAGCTTAATTGAAGACGCAGTTATTAACAGACCATAAATTTATGAAAGGAGCATACATATGAACCATACCAAGGAAACCGGACACTTACGTATCCTTTCTATGGTTTATTGCTCACTTTTTACGGTCATTATTGCCCTTTGTTCCTACATCACAATTCCTACTGTAATTCCTTTCACGCTCCAGACATTGGGAGTATTTATTACCTTAGAATTGTTAGGCGGAAAGAAGGGCACTTTTTCTATCCTTTTGTATATTCTTCTCGGTGCAATCGGTGTTCCCGTATTCTCAGGATTTCGCGGTGGCATCGGTGTGCTTTTAAGCAATACCGGAGGATACATTGTCGGCTTTGTTTTGTTGGCACTGATTTATTGGTTATTTACTGCACTTCTCGGCCAACGTCTTTACGCAAGAATTCTTGGTATGATACTTGGTCTTGTAGCCTGCTATATCTTTGGAACGTCTTGGTTTCTTTTCGCTTATTCAGATATAAAAAATATGTCCGAAATGATTCCGGTTCTACAAATTTGTATTCTTCCCTTCATCATTCCGGACATAGCCAAAATGTTCTTATCTATAGGTTTTAGAAAAATGATTTATCCAGCTCTCCCGGAACAATTGAAAATATCCAAAACCAAATCGTAATATACTTATAAAAGCAATCGCTTATTTCACTACGCAATCGTGCAACAAATCTACCCAATTCTTAATTACTTCCGCTTCTTTTTCAGCTTCTTTTCTACAAGCACTTTCTCTAACTGCCTTATAGATAGGCGCTTCCATTGCATCCTTCTTTCTCTTAATAATCAAATATACCTTCTTCTTATCAAAAAACGCCGCAATCGGTCCGCCGCCTGAAAATCTGCTTATTTTACGCATTAATTCTTTATCAATAAATGATGATGCAATTTCCTGTCCTGCAGTATATACAACGAATTCCTTGCTAAACTTCTCATCATCCGTTACATATTCCTGATAACCTTCCGGCATCTCGTACAATTGCTTACCGATTTTAAAATCTCTCTGTATAATCTGCACTTCGCCATCCAGCTCAGTCCTGTTAGCACAGGCAATCAGTACACAATCCGAAACTTTGCGGCTCTTTTTATAAGATAATTCCATATCATAGCGGAGAAAATCCACGCCTTTATATGTTCCCTCGATACAGTCGTTGGCGTTCGCCGAACGTGCCTTACGAATCATAGAACACTCGCTGATTTCTTTAATGGAAATGCGGTCCTTTGCCTTATAATCTGCCTTCGGAAGCTCTGCATTGATTTTTTCCTGAAGAAATACATTCTTGTACTCTGCATCATATGCCTTATATTTGGAAGACATTTTGAAAAGCAGCGGCAGAATGTACAAACAAAACGGAATCGCCAGTAAAAAAATGCATGCTACAATGACACGAAGCAAGCCGTCATCAAATACAATCTTCATGTATGCCATATAAATAAACGCAATTGCAAGTAGTATTACAACAACCGTAATCAACTTCCACAAAAGGTCGGCATTACGATATTTCTTACGCAATTCATTTAATTTCTCAACCTGAGTCAATTCAACCGCTGCAGTTGCAGTTCCTTCTTCAAGCACATTCTTTTCGGAATCCATCTCTTCCTCCACACATTAGCTATATAGCTTTATAACATTCTAATCTTATATCTACTTTGTTAAAATACCATGAACTTCTTTCAACTCGTCTGCAGTAGGTGAAGTAGGGTTCCACTGAATCTTCTGATTGTCACCAATATATCTGGGAATAAGATGATAATGAAAATGAAATACAGTCTGACCTGCACATTCATTATTGTTCTGAACCAGATTAAAACCATCACAGCCTAACTTCTCAGTCATCATAGTTGCCATTCTCTTTGCAAGCACCATAACGTCTGCTGCCCAATCCTCCGGCAATTCATAAATATTTGCAAAATGCTCCTTGGGAAGAATCAATGCATGTCCTTTCGTTGCGGGACTCATATCAAGAATCACGCGAAATCTCTCATCTTCATAGATTGAATTTGTAGGGATTTCACCATTGGCTATTTTACAAAAAATACAATCATCTTTTTTCATTTTCTATACCTCTTTTATTTTATATTTTATACAAACATTCCATCATCGGTTATATTGCCTGAGAAGGGAAAAATATGGTCCATATTGCGAAGAAGCTTAAAGTCTCCCTTCATTGTCATATTTCCACTCATAAAAGCATTCTGGAATGTGGTCTTGCCCGCAATAATGCTCTCAATTACACTTTCTTCTGTCTGCAATTCAACGTCTGCATATTCAGAAGTTCCGTAGAAGCATTCCAACTTAGCATTCTGAATTCGAAGAATCATAGGCTTGTTGTAGTTCTTGATTACAACACGGAAAATTGCATTAAAGCCGGGTTGCGGTGTGAAACGTGCTTTAAAATCACTGATAAAGCTTTGCTTCTCGTCCGTCTCCCTATTCTCCATCATATCCTTAAACATATTGGTTAATTCTTTAATATCCTCTTTCTGCTGCTGTACATAATTATCATCAGAAGCATACATAGACAACTGTTCTGTCTCCTGGGGTGTCAAAGCTATGTTCTGTGTAAAAGAAACCTTCTGCTTAACTGCCTGATTACTTGCAGGGAAACTGGTCAGTTTCTGGTTAATGGTTCTGTACATATTCTCTGCTTTTTTCTCAATCAGACGGTCATATTCTTCCTTACATTCCAACATAGAGATTTCCGGAATATATCCGCAAATACCGCTACAGGGACGTCCACCAAGGATTTCCCAAGCAGTAGCCAAAGTAAGCTTACCATCGCGCTCACCATAGGTTGTACTCATTACAACTGGGCACATATAAATCTGCGCCAATTTCTCTTTATCCGCATAGAGCCAGCAGGCATCCAAAAACGACTGCATATAGCCACCGATTCCATACCATTCAACCGTACTGGCAAGAATGATACCATCCGCGTCTTTTAACGTATTGGGTAAGGTTGTAATGGAATTCTTGCTTTCATATAAATCATAGCGTTCCACCGTTACATTTAACTCTTCCAACACGCTTGCCATTTTATTAATCACATATAACGTAGGATCACCGATTAATCCTCTTCCGCCGTAGTAAATATTAACTTTCATGCTTTTTCATCCTCTTCTTTCTGAGCTGATTAAAATACCATGTCATTCCGATAATTGCACCCATACAAAGTCCGCTTACATGAGCCTCGTAATCAATTCCTGCGGTTCGTGAATCTACATACAAACTGACACCAATACACAATATTACTAACAACAATCGCTGTATCGTAAAAAGATTGATGCGTCGCCAATTAATGGTTGTAAGTTCCGTAACCAATGCAATCCCGAATATACCATAGACTGCACCGCTGGCACCAATGCTGTTCGCATCCATTCCGCTGAAATACTTCGCCCCCAGCGAAATCAGCCCGGCAATAATTCCGCATATAAAATATGACGTCGCAAACTGCCATCTTCCAATACGCTGCTCTACCATATTTCCTAACAAATATAATATGAGCATATTGTTAAAAATGTGTGTGATATCACCATGCAAAAACATAGATGTCAGGATACGATACCACTGTCCGTCTCCTATCACGGTTGCAACACTCATTCCACCTACATTATACAACAATTCTCCCGTTGCTGTACATACAATATATACCACAATATTGAGTGCAACCAATACGTAAGCAACCCAAGGAACATAGATGGTTCGAAGCAATTTTCGTTCCTGTTCTTTTAACTCAGTCAAAACCTTCTCTTTGGTTTCTTCTATCTCTCTCGATGCCGCTTCGGGCGCCGCTAAAAACTTCTCAAAAGAAGCCCTCATCCCATAGAAATCTTCTACTTTATCCTCGCCGATTACCAACTGTTTCTCAGCACGATTGATCACCCAGGCATATCTGTCCTCGTGGCATACTTCCAAAGCATGTTCAGGATTGTCCGAAATAATCACGGTCAAAATGTGCATTTCCGTAATACCGTTCTTCTCCAAAAGCTTACCTGCGCTTTCGTAAACGCTGTTGTATCTCTCTGTCGTAAAAGTAGAACCTTCCTCTAACTCCATAACGTAAACTACACTTACGTGTCTATATTCTTTTTTTAAAAAAACCAGAAATTCCGGCAAATTGGAAGTAACAGTCGTATAGCCTTCCAATGCCAAAAAAGCCTTCAGTTGTTCTTTCATTTTCATCATCCTCGTACATATAAAATATACGATTTTTGTGAAGAAAAATCAACTATTCATATATGTATCTTAAGTTACCAAATGTAATTTCATCACCAATCTTTAATTTTACAATTTCATTACTCTCCAACTCTAAATTGTTTATGTATGAACCATTGGTAGAATTTAGATCCTGTAAATACAATTCACCATTCTCCTCAAATATACGGGCATGCATACGACTGATGCTATGGTCCCGCAAAACAATATCTGAACATTCTTCCATTTTTCCCAATATGCACGGAAGTTTTTTCAAAGATATATAGTCCTCATCTTTTTTTGATAAGCTCCTAAGTCGCCGGGTCGCTTTAATGCCTTGAATGCCCATAACTACTGTTTCACCTTTATAATTTTCATATTCCTCCAAACCATATGTCTCCCATTCCACATCGCCTGTAAGCTGTGCCCGCTTGTCTCGTTTATTATTTTGTTTCTTATTAAGCGCCTGTATTTTTGTATGTATTAATCCCTTAACTTTCCTCCATACAGTATTAGTTTCTAATATGTTTTTTTCACAATCAATCTCTTTTTTTTGCGCTACTAATTGCATATCCTGTTCATATCTCAAATTATGCGTTTCACTTTCTATTGGTTCATACGGTTTATTATTTTCATATTTCTCAATCAGCCTGTCTAACTCAGTTTTTGTCAACATTTCATTTCGCACCAATTTATAAAAATGATATACCATATCAACCGCTATCCGCTCTCCGTGATCTACCCTATCAATTAGAAATTCTGCTAACTTTCCCATACTACTTTCACTTTTATTTTGCGGATAAAAAATCCACTCCGGTTGCTTTGTCTCAGGATTACAATAACAATATTCTGCATCAAATAAAACACATTCAATACTCAATAAATATTTTTTCAACTCGTCCATAAGCAACCGAATTGATAATAATATTCTTTTAACATCGTCTGCACTTAACTCTCTTTTTAAAAACACCCTGCTTATTGGCTGTTTAGAAGTAATATTATAATACAATTCCGTCTTACCGTTAAATATGTACCTTCGACAGTCTAACAACCCTTTTATTTTGTTATGCCAAACCATATTCATCTCATATGTTGCTATTTCTTCACAACCTAATATCAAATAATTATTATTCAAATCCTTCTTGTATCTTGCTTCCAACACCCATCTCCCCTTCCGGTATTAACTCATCTATTATATTTTCAAGTTTTTGTCCTTTTATGATTATTTCTGCCGGATTCCATCTTACTTCTCTTGCGTATATTTCATAATTCCACAACTCTTCAAACACCGTTCCTTTCGGCGAAATTATTTCAGGAACATTTAATCTTCCGGTTACTGTAATTTCAATCTCATTGGCAGACACTTCTATTTCAATCTCTGTATTTTGCACCCCAACCAACGAATTTTCCAAATCCTTTAATACGACTCTATTGCATTCTTTTTTTACATCCTCATTACTTTCGCCTGCATGATAAAATATTTGTTCTGCACCTCTATACGCGGCATTTTGTATAACACCTCGGTTATACATATACAAAACAAAAAAGAAAACAATTAAAATCACCATTAAAACAATCGGCATAATTAATGCAGCCTCTACCGTAAAACTTCCCCTTTGATATTTTTTCAATATAAAAATCCCCTTTTATGTAATGACAAATAATAATAAATAACCCGGTAGCAGAAAAGAAACAAACGGCAGTTCCGTTTTTCTATTAACCTTCTTGAACACAAGCAAACAAATTGATGCCGAAGATGCCAAAAACAGTGATAACAATAAAAGATATATATTGCCTCGAAAACCCAAATAAATTCCTGCCACCACAAAAATCCAGCCATCACCATACCCAATTTTTTCTCTTGTCATCTTGGCCAACAACAGTAGCATAATTCCAATAAGTATTCCGCCTAAAATTTCTAATCCATTTTCTCGAATGATACTAAACTGAAGAATCACGCCAAGTACACCCGCAATCACAATCGTTATCATCGAAACCCTATGTTTCCGTAAATCACGAATCCCTTCAATTAATAAAAACACTCCCAATACGATTATTTTAATTATTTCCAATATCCCCATCATATTCTTCCATACACCTCATACATAATGGTTTATTTCCAACTCCGCTTTCTTTTACAACATAAATGGTTCTTTTTAATCCGGTACAAGCCACTGATGAGTGATATCTGTTTCCTTGCGTTGCAATATAATAATGTCCGCCTGACGTTTCTTTATCAAAGCATACTTCACATGGTTTATATTTCTCACCGTCTTTGTTCCGTGCTTTTACCAATTCAGCTTCACCTACCATTGAAATAGATAACTGAAGATGTGTGCAACTTCTGCTCAAATGATAAACATCCCCGTTGTCTGCCACATAATATCTTCTTTCTTCAGATGTACCATCATTTAGGTTATATCCCGTATACGCCTTGATATAACATCGATTAATCATGACCATATCGCCAACCTGAAAAAACGGAAACCACGGTTCAACGCGATACGTCATTACTAAATCAATTACATCATTCCCTTTGGCAATTTCCGAACGCAAAAGAACAATACCATTAGCATTACCTACAATCAGCGAATTTGCGATTTTATCCTTTCCTACCAATTGCAAAACCCGTTCTTTCACATATGCTTCCGTTAACAAATCATTCTCGTAAATATTTTGAAATTTTGCTGCTACTGATATTTCCTTACCTGTTTGATTCAGCGCAACATCCATAGCTGTATGTATATATATCATTTCAAATAAAGAAATAATATTTATCATAAAGATAATGAACAGCGGCAACACTAATGTAGTCTCCACGGTAATACTTCCTTTTATTTTTTTCCAACAATTATTTTTCATATTTTCTTTTAAGAGATAGCAAAAAACATCCTTTTTCTCAGGCGTAGATATGTATATAAAATACCTTAAGAACAAGAGAGAGTAGAATGATAGATTTGAAATAGATGCCCCTGAAAAAGGACGTCTTTTACTACCCCTTATTTCCTTTCTTTAAAAATAACTGTATTTTCTTTCCATAGTATAAAAATGCCCATATCCGCTATGAATCCCGATTTCCATACTTATCGCATCTGTGCAGGCATCCACGCGAAAATTTTCATTTCCCTCGGTCAGTCGTATGTCTGCTTCCATCATATCCATACAGCGATATACCTTAACCGTAGGTGATTGCATATACAAAAAGAGTCTAAGATAATCTTCATAATCCATTTTAATTGCCAACACATTCCCCTGCGGATCACCAGGTGTAAGGTCTACCGGTCTACCGATTATGATGCTTCCCAAACCAACAGAAAAATCCTTTGGTTCTTTTAGCAGAAGTACTTCTTCCCCTTTTACTAAATTCTTGACATCATCAATACTCTCTGCCGCAGCCCAACAAATGTTAATTGCTGCCTGCAGTAATTCGGGAGGTATCTCCAATAACACGCCAATTTGGGATATAGTTTTAATTTTATCCTGCGTTGCGTGGTCGGCCAATAACATACTCAAATTAGCCGCGCCCCGAAACAGAAACAATGACTCCTGCATTCTGTAATAATTGAAGCTGTCCTGCGCATTCCCAAACAATATATATTCCACCTGATAATCCAGTTTGGAATCTTCTCGGACATTTTGATAATTGCCCATTTTATGCAGAATGTATTCGCCAAACAAAATTTCCTCCGTCGCATCACCCCCTTGCTCCTCCAAAACACCGGTTCCTTGAATATTCCATCGGTGTGAAACATGTTCCCATGGCTGAAACGATTTGAGCGAAATACCGGAAGCACTATAATTCATACTTTCAGCGAAAAGCGGTTCCAAATAATCACTTGCGAAGTCTAGCGATGGTAATCCGGTACACGTATTCCACTCTTCATCTAACAAATTATTTTCACGCCAATATGTATCCTTATCCTCCTCAACTTCCTTGTGGTATTCCTCAAATTTTTCCTGCGTTATCTCATAATGATCCACCACTGTAATCCAGCTTTGTATCTCCTCAATCCATTCTTTACCAACATAATTCCCTATATAATTTACAGCCTGCTGCCTCAACACCCCGCCCCAATCATCTGTAGCCAATCGTATATTCGTAAGACTTACATTATAGTCCTCAATACCATACCAATCTCTTGCAAAAAGTAACGATTGTCCATTCTCCGGGATTAGGTTATACCCCAAATATACTTCTATACGTTCTTCTAACTTTCTATAATCCGATACCGATGACATATAAGAAGTATCTATAAACAACAGACCATATCTTTCATATAAAATCTGATGATACTCAGCGAATGAAGAATGGATTGCCGTCTGAGCCGCATTTTCACATCTAACTTTCAGATAACTTCCTCTTACCGTTTCAAATGCCGATAGAATTAATGATACAATTAACGTAAAAACTAAGGTTAAATATACAGTCATATGCCCCTTCTTCACACGGCAATCCCCCCTTTCCTAAATCTTATCAATTCTTTTATTGATGGTTTTAAAAATACTTTCCACAATTTCAATCATCTCATCCTTAAAAATTAGTACCAATGCAATCAATACAACCAGAATTAAAATGATTTCTACCGTAGATAAACCGCTTTCATCTTTTAGAAATGCTTTCCATTGATTTTTTAAATTCATATTTCTTACCTCCTTTCCCATTCCTTATATGCTGAAAGTGCTAAACGCAGGAATCATGATAATTACCATAACTATAAGCAAAAGAATCAGCATCGGAAAAAGAAGTTTCGTTCCTGCAGTTTCACCTTGTTTTCGAATTCGCTCTTTTTCCATTTCCATTGCCTCCTTTGCTTCCTCCCGCAAAGCATTCTTTAAGCCTTCTGTGCCCTTAGTCAAATTTCTCGATAGCATACTACCCAATTTCTCTGTTTCCCTAATCCCGCACCGGCACCCAAAACTTTCATAGACTCTACGCTCTGCTATTCGATTGCCTAATTCTCTATTTGTAACCAAAACTTCTTCATACAACGGGTTTTTAGCAGAATCATTTTCTCTATAGACTTTTCCCAAACGCTCAAATACCTGCCTTGGCGTCATACCCGCGCCAACCAACATAGCACACTTCATAACAAACTCCGGATAAGCTTTCCGGATTTCTTGCAGTCTTTTTTTCTCCCGCTCCTTCTTTTCCGTCAAATCGGCATAGAAAAATATTATTGCCACAGCCACGCAAAATCCGCCTGTTTTTAAGCCCTTATTTTCCCGCTTTTCACTCCACTTTACAGCAGTGCCCTCTATTGTCTGCGGAAGATTCATATACGTCTGATTTTTACTTTCCTCATCTGCTCTAACTAAAGCATCTTCCAACTGATGCACCCATTCTTCCAACGGTGAATATTCCCGTGGCACTAACACAATCAAAAAACTGTGCTCAAATATCCACTCTTCATATTCAAACTCTGCAGTCATCATTACAGGTACAGGTTCTACTATTTCTTCTTTTAAATTACCTTCCGAACCAATTAAATCAGATCGTTCACTACTCCAAGCTATATAGAACGGATAACCTTCCAGTTGTTCCACTAACGACAACGTAGATTGAATTTTATCTAAAGACTCGTTCGCACCTAATACCGCGCTTTCCAGTTTCGCTTTAAATTCCGGTAGCATATTCTGAATTTCGCTTTCCGTAAATTTGCGCTCTGCCACATTGTATTCAATAATCGTTTCTTCCTGATTTGTAATCGCAATTAATGATATTTGCTTCTCCCCTTCGCCAAATTCGTTTCTCTCTAAGCGACCATTTTCTGTAAAATTACTTGAACCAATTGGGAACAACAAAGAAAGAACCATTATTACAATTCCAAGAAGCAAAATCACAATCCCTTTCTTTCGATTTTTGGACATAACAACGCCTCCTTATACCTCAATTGCAGTGATTTTCATTCCCCACAAAATAGCTACAATATAAGCTACTAAACAAGCCGTCATAATACCTATTCCGCTTAATGAATGATATAAAGAATCAAAATATCCCGGTGAAGTCATTCCAATATATATCAAGATAAAAAAAGGAATAACACTCATAATCTTTTGTTCTAATTGCTTTTCACTAATCAGAATCCTTAAGCTTCTTTTCATCTCGATTTTGTCACTTATAATCTCTACCGTATCTGCAATAATTTCTTTTAAATTGCCTCCTGTCCTTTTTGCCACGGCAAAAATATCAGCAAAATCTTTAATATCTTCTACTCCGCTTCGAGCCCCAAAATCCAACAGCATTTTTTCAAGTATCAGATTATTCTCCAGCCCTCTCCCAATTACAAGAAATTCCTTGGTGATATCTGCACCCTCACCATACAGGGATTTCAAATCACTGTAAGCCTTGCGAAACGCATTTTCTACAGAATTTCCTGCTTGCAAATTGCCTGCCACAATAACAATAGCCTCTCTAAAAGCAAGCGTTAGCTCCCATTTCCTTTTCCGAACTGCAGACTTTCTTTGCCATTTTAAAAACAACGGAAAACACAACAGAACAATGAACATAACGATCCATGCGCGATAAAAAAAGTATGCAATCACACCACTTGTTACTGTCCACATTAAAATGAAAGCCACCTTTTCCTTAGTGCTAAAATGATATGTATTGTATGCCATACCTACTCCTCAATCCATTTTTCCTGATTCTGTAATCCGTTAATTCTTATTAAAGTATGATTTCCCTTCTCATTCTCCTCCAAAGAAAACAACGGATTTAAAAGAATCTCTTCTCCTTCCATACCTTTTATTTCTAAAATCTCCATTACTTTACGACTACGATCCCTCATTCTGCCTAAATGCACCAAAATATCAATTCCTGATACAATTTGACGTCGAATGGCCGGAAGTGGTAATTCTTTCCCCATAAGAACCATCATTTCCAAACGCAATAACATATCGGCTGCACTATTGGCATGAGCAGTTGCCAAACTTCCGTCATGACCCGTATTGAGTGCTTGTAAAAGAAAGAATGCCTCTTCTCCACGAACTTCACCAATGATAATTCTGTCCGGTCTCATACGCAGAGCCGTTTTTATCAAATCTTTGATACTAATCTCCTCACAGCCTTCGCGATTCCCGTTTCTTGTCTCCATACTTACCAAATTCTCCACACCTTTAATTTGTAGCTCCGCACTATCCTCAATGGTAATAACGCGGCTGCTTTGCGGAATGGAATTTGAAAGTATGTTTAACAACGTTGTTTTTCCGGAACCGGTGCCACCTGAAATAAAAATATTGTATCCATACGCAACCGCTTTCTGCAGAAACTCTGCCGCTTCCCTTGTTATGCTTCCATATGCAATATAGTCTTCCATGCAAATCGCATTTTCAGGAAAACGTCGAATGGTTACAATAGGGCCGTTAATTGCCGGTGGTTTTAGCACAATATTTACGCGCGAACCATTAGACAATCTTGCATCAACAATCGGCATACGTTCATTTACAACACGATTGCAGGAGGCTACTATTTGTTGTATAACATCCTCTAATTTTTCTTCCGATACGAATTGCTTGTCTGTTTTATAAATATGCCCCTTCTTCTCCACAAAAATTTCTTTCGGACCATTCACCATAATTTCCGTAATTGTATCATCGTCCACCAGCTCCTGAAGTATGTCCAATTCACGAACCGAAGCAAATATCTCTTTTCCCAAAGTTTCTTTTTGCATCAGACTTAAATACTGTGGTCCTGTATACTCTGCTATTACACGGTAAATCAGTTCTTTTACCTCTTCGTTTTCCATTTCCCGCGATAAGTCCAAATTTGCCCGGACTTCTTCGCATATTTCCGCTTTTATTTCCTCATAGGTCATAAAAATCCAAAATCCTCTCTTAAAATTCTTCTTGCATAGTCTGCCAATTCCGAATATAAAAGGTTCTCCGGTTCCGCAGGCAATTGCCGATATATCGGAAAAGAGCATTTCTTTGTTTTGGCTAAAATATCCTCATAGGCCAATTCTTTTAATACGTTCTCATAATGTGTAATCTTAGCCAACGCCATTCCGTCATTCCGCGTTATGGTATATACGTAGGAACAATTTCGTAAAATCTGGTATAACCCCTGCACATAATCCGTCAAATCCAAAAGAATATAATCATATCCGCCCTCTCGCCCCAATGTATTTAAAAAATACTCCCACTCATTTGGCAAAATCTGAGATATGTCAATATAGGAAAATGCCGGCGGAATATACTCCAATCCGTTAATCGTTTGTTTCATTCCAGCAAACTGCCCCGAAAAATCCTTTGAGACATTCTTGAAATAATAAAGCAAATCCGCCATATCAGCATTGAAATCTCGTTGCAACATTTGTGTAAAACCGGAATAAGCTTCAAAATTCAAGTACAAAACCTTATATTTAGAAGCCAACATCTGTCCTAATACCAACGAAAAAGAAGTCTGAAGGCAACGCCCGATGGGTGTATAAATTCCAATCAGTTTGGATGCATTGCCTTCTTCTTTTACTCCTGAAGTTCTGCTGTCTAAGTCTGCAATCTTACAAATTTGCTTAATCAAAGAGTCCGCACTTTGGTATCGAAAAATATCACTCTCTGACATTTCATTCAAATCCTCACACAATGTAATCCAGTGCTTAACATGCTTCGTCAATTCCGTCGCAACATTCTTCTCCACAATCAGATCCTCCGAGACAACGCAAACCTCTGCCTTTCCTACAGATAAATATTCCATACACTTTGCATATTCCGTATAAAAAGCAACTGCAAAAGGCAGACTCCGTTCCTCCGCCAAATATTCCTGAAGGCGTTGCGCGTAAATTATATTGCTGTCACATATTACAACTTCTTTTTTCCTCATAGCATATCCCCCACAACGATGATTGCCGCAATCAAAATCGGCAGCGAAAACTTAATACCTGCACGTTTTACGCATTCGTCATCTTCCCTGTCTACATAAGAAAAGCCATAAAAGCTTCCGGTTCCCGCATATTGCAACACATTTCTAAAATAAGTAAACATATACTTCAAACGTTCTCTTAAATTTCTGTAGAAAAGTACTTTAATCAAAGCGAAAACACCACCAAGCATTATGGCCAATACAATACACTTTAAATTTTCTCCAATGGTAAAAAAGGCTCCCGTCACAGCGAATAATTTAATATCGCCGGCTCCCATGGCACGGATTAAAAAGAGCGGAAAGAACAGTACGATAGGAATCATAATTCCTAGAAGAATCGCAAGATAATTTCGTTCTCCCATACACAGTACCCGATAAAAAACACCTCCAATCAGGCCGCTTACGATAAGAACATTGGGTATTCGGGTCTTAGACAAATCCCATACTACCGCCCCAATCAATAAAACAAGTAAGGCTACAATAAGATTACCTCCCAATATGTAATTAAAATATTTTTGGATATTTTGCAGAGAACTCTGCCAAAGTTTTGCTTTAGAACAACGGGTTGATTGCTTCGTTGTGTTTTGCATTATAGAGACAATTTTTTGAAATGTAAAGTGCTTTTTCCGAACTTTTTTAATTTTAGTAAAACCTAACAAAAGAGCCTTGAAGCACACCCCTTAAAATGCGTTCAAAGCCCCATTTTATCTATATATTTCCCTGCACAAAGAAATTCCAAAACACCAATCCATATAGCAGAAACAATCCCGGAAAACCAAGAAATCCGCACGTCAGAAACGTTACGGCATTCATTGCCACACAGACATCTAACCCCTTCTCCAAGAAGGCATTATTGATGAAGTAAATTGCAACGTAACAAAGCCCGATTCGCAGGAAGAAATTCACTGTATAATCGGGCCTTTTACGTCCTATCATCAACACTATAATTAACGATATCACTGCAATAATCAGCATCGGAATATTTATATTAGTCACTTTAGGCCTCGCACATTTTCCCGGTAATACAATCCCCGAAAATTTTTATATTCTATCTTATGTACAAACTATTTCGAAAATGATACTTCTTGTGCGAATATTTCCTTTTATAAATTTTTTTACAAGACATATTTACTCATCCCCTGTCTGAAATAATAAATTTCATTTTTGCTGAATAAACATTTTTTTCCGGTCAACACTACAAATAACCAAATAAAAACCGCCGGCTTTTGACCGGCGGCAGATTGGTAAAAAATGTATTCTTTTATTTCAAGGAGGTCCCTATGCAAATTGCTTATTGCCAATTGGATTACGAAACTACACCCGGCGAAACCGACAACGACGAACTCCTTCGTGAAGAAATCAAAAAGGCCATGATTGCACTGGAAAGCGCCTACTGCGGCTTTGACAATGCAACTGACCCTGATTTGATTGATTGCTATATTTTTCAGGTGAATTCTGCGCTGAAACGCTATCGTTACCTGCTTTTACAGGCTGAAAAAATTCACAATCCGCCTGAAGAAGAACCGGAACTCACTGCTCCTTCTCACAAGCTCCTGCTTCCGGATAAACCGTTAGCTTATACGTAGAAACCTCTGGAAGCACCCTGATCCGCCATACTCTCATTGACGTCATTGCGTCCGTAGGTAAGGCCCGCAACCACGGTCTGGGCATTGCTCATAACCGGCGCGGAATCGTCGCTTGCACTGACGGTGGCATAGGCTTCTTTTAAAGGTATCATTACTTTTAAGGCGTTCTCGATGTGGACGCTATCCTTACGCATTTCGCACTTCAATAATTCACGATATACATAGAGATAAAGCTGCATAAGATTCTGTGCGACTTCGTATTCGAAATGCAAAGATTCCATAAGCTCATTTACACAACCTCTGGCTTTGTTAAGGCTTAACTTTAATGCCACTCTGTCGCCCGCTTCCAAGTTTTCCTTTGCCTCGGCAGCATAATCGAGAAACATCTCGTATAAAATTACCACAAGCTCCGTTTTATTCGCCTGGGAAATGCGAAGGGTATATACCTGTTTCTGTTCGTTGGTCATACTGCTTCCCCCTTAATTACTGCAATAACTGTAAAACCTGCTGAGGTCTTTCGTTTGCCTGGGCAAGCATGGAAGTACCTGCCTGGGAAAGCACCTGCTGATTGGTATATTCGGTCATTTCACCGGCCATATCCACGTCCATAATACGTGAATAAGAAGTGGTCATGTTCTCATGGGTAACATCAAGACTTGCGCCTGTAGATTCCAAACGGTTCTGGTATGCACCGAGTCTGGAACGGGCTGATGAAACGTAATTGATTGCTTCTGCAATTTTATCAATAGCTTCCTTCGCATCCGCTTCCGTTGCAATTGAGATATCTTCAATGCCCATAAGTTCTAAACTCATAGTAGGAATACGCATTTCAAGCACCTGACCTTCTTCGGTTCCAATCTGCATACGCATTGCACCAATGCCTGTCATATCAAGGTTAACATCAGTTGCGCTGCCTGTAACTTTCAACTTCACTTCAAAATCATTTGCCGCTTTGATGGTAACCATATCGCCATCCGCTTCCCACTGTGCATCTGCGGGGAATGCCTTCTCGCTTCCGTCCATCAATAACTGCAAACCGGTTACTAAAGGATTGCCGTCTGCGTCCTGGCCCAAAGTAACGGAAGAAACCGTAAAATCTTTGATATCCACTTCATCGGAATAATAAGCTACTGATACATTAGCATCACTTGAATAGCCCCTCAAATCAAAACCACCATCCAAAAGGGGACGTCCGTTAAATTCGGTATCCTTGGCAATTCGGGTAATTTCTTCTTTTAATTGCTTAATTTCCGCATCAATCATTTCTCTGTCCGAATCCAACTTGGTTCCGTTAGCGGCGGAAACCGCAAGCTCGTTCATACGCTGAAGCATTGCATGAATTTCATTCATAGCGCCTTCTGCAGTTTCTACGATGGAAATTGCATCACTGGTATTGTCGCCTACAATGGAAAGTCCCTTAATCTGGGAATTCATTCTCTTTGCAATCGCCACGCCCGCCGGGTTATCCTTCGCATGGTTAATCTTCAAACCGGAAGACAAACGCTCCAAAGACTGTGATAACTTGGTATCTGTTCTGTGTAACGCATTCTGCGCTGTAATTGCTGAAATATTCTGTGAAACTCTTAAACTCATATCGTCACCTTACCTTTCTGTATCCTGCATACTCATAATAAATAATTTAGCCGTTTCATATAAGTCTCTGGTCGAACCACCGTCTTCGACACTTCTGTCGTGTCTACGATACAAAAAGGTTCCGTCCAGTTTCTCACTGTAGAGATATCTGATATCGCCTGCTTCTTTGCCTGCTTCCGAAAGCGTTGCTTCAAATCTTCCGTCCGCTTTAAGAGCCTCCATGCCCTCTTCGCTGTCGCATGCGATGTAGCCCTGTACCTTCTCCTCCGTGAGTCTGAACTGTGCTACGATATTACCATATTTTTCTGTAGAAAGAGTTGCCATGACATTCCCGTCACTTTCACCCTTATGAACAATTTTAACCCGGATGCCCTGAAGCTTACCGCCGATATATGCGGGGATTTCGTAATTCTCTTCCCGCATCAAATTTCCGTTGAAAGAAAGCTGTTTAAAAGCACTTGTCATAGACTTAATATCAAGTCTGCCGGCCTCGTCGCTCATCATACTTTCTTCCAGAAGATTCTCAGCCTGCTTCAAAAGCTTGCCGTATGCTTCCTGCACACTTTCCTGATCCGTAAAAGCTTCCTGCAAGCCAAACACCGCTTCTTCCAATGCACTTAGTTCGCCGTCGCCAATCGGTGCCTCCTGCGCCGATGTGGAATTGCTTTCCTCGGAATTTTTACGGCTTCCTGCGCCATTTCTTCGTCCGCTCTCTGTCGCATTGGCGAATACGCTCCATGCATTCTGCTGTGCATCAGGGGCTTCCAGAAGCGTCTGCATCGATTGTATGTGGTCAGGTGTTACGTCCTGTTCGTAATACATCAGCTCTTCTACCGCTTCTGCATAATCACCTGATAAAATATCCCTGAACTCGCTTAAATCTTCTGCCATGACTTCTGCGTTAATATCATCCGTTCCAACAACCGCGTTTTCAAATCCTTTTAAAATCTGGTTGCTGATATTGAATTCATATCCTGCTGCCTTCACTGCCGCACCAAAACTTTCATCGATACAATAATCCATTCCGGTGCTTTTACCGCTACGCATTGCGGATAAAAGATTCTTAAAAGTCATTTCCGCCCCCTGGCTTAATACGTTTCCAACCAGCGCTCCGTCAGCCTTCTCAATCTGATGTAAAAGTCGGTAGATTCCTATATAGGATTCCCTTTCTTCCGGTGTAATCTCATGATTCTTCTCCAGTTTGAAAAGGAATTTGCTGTATTTGTCTGCCGTCTGTTCAATGGTTGCTACATATGCATCCAATTGATTCTCCAGCGTTTTCAAATCCGTTTCCAAAGGATTCACACCATCGCGGATTAATTGCAATGTTGACGCAGGTGTCATTTTATTCATAATGCGCTGTAAGCCTGCGTCCGCTTCTCTGACGCTTTCGATATTGGATACCGTAATTTCCATGCTGTTATATCCGAGGATTCTAACCGCGCGTCGGTTGGTATCATTCATGTCAAAATTCAAATCCTTAAGGATATCATCCACATTGCTAAAAGCCTTCTGAATGGAATCACCCAAGTCCCTGCGCACTTCCGTTCCCAGCAATTCGTACTGTTCGCCGGCTTTGATGTAATCCTGTCGCAGCACCTCTCCCATATCGTGTACGGAAGATAAGGTATGTACGCCCTCGGACTGAACCATTTTACCGACAGTACCTGCCGGCATAAATGCCAATGTGACAAGTTTGTCATTTGTAGCATGCCAAAGGGTTGCTTTCTGTGCTGCTTCCGTATCTTTCGGGAACAAAGTATGTTGTTTCTGCGCTTCCACAGCCTTCAAGTCTTCTACCAACTGCGAAAGCTCTGTAGTTTCAATATTGTAACCAAGCTTCATAAGCCTGTAGTTGTTCTCAACCGTCATGGCAAGTCTGGTTTCGTTAAGCACTCGCATTGCCTTAACCAGCTCGGGATTCTCACTTCCCACCATCGCACCTGCGCTTGCAAGATTGCCTGCCACACTAACCGCTTCCATAGAAGCACTTGTTGCTTCAACTGAAAGGCTGATTCCGTCTTCGCTGACACTTCCTTCGATACGAATGGATTGCATCGCTACGCGAAGTTCTTTGATATTTAAGGACTTTCCTCCCTCTACCACAACCTTAACTGCTTCAAAGCTGAAGGATTGTACATCTTCGTATGCTTTCACCGCTTCGGTAAGCTTGCTTGTAGAATTGCTTAAGTATGCTTCCTTTGCTTCCCTTCCGTCAGCGATGGCATTGGCGATGCATTTAGCCACGTCCTCTTCGGCCATGGGCATCGTCAAACCTTTTAAATCGTGTAAAATTCTGACATTGGTCTCGTTTAATAAAATTCCGCTCTTTACTAGCCACTGTGCTTCCTTCATCGTAGTTTCGTTTAGGGGAAGCCCGGCATTTTCGATGGTCTTAGAAAGCCTTACTTCCATAGCTTTCCAGTCAAAATCAGATGACTGCTTTGTCATATAACCACCGATATCATCGGCGTAATAACCGCCCATATTCTCGGAAACTTCCGCACCCGAAAATCGCACTCTGTATAAATGATCAATGGTAGGGTCGATACCGTTTCGCAACAGGTAATCGCACATACCGTCCGTAATTTCCGTAATCTCGCCTGCCAACTGCATTGCCTCTGCCGCATTCTGCGCATTTGTGGCCGTCATGGGAATGTCGGCTTCGCGGAAGGCTTTCTTCACTGCATTGGCTGCACTTTCGCTTCCGGTAATTTCCTGAAGCACTTCGTCAGATAAGTCGTCGTTGTAACCTTCTATGATAACGCCGCTTTGTGCAAGCTTTGCTTTGATTTCATCCACAACCGTAACCGTGGTCTCTACCGAAGTTTCTCCCGGTTTGTAACCTTCTTTTACAAGCTCTTCGTAATCTTCATCAGATAATGAATTTGACATTACTGTCATATAGTTACGATTTGCGGTTACATCCATTGCGCCGGCATTTTTCATAATGTCCTGCATATTCGCGCCCTGCCCCTCATAAGCAGAGAACTCTGCGCCTTTTCCGGTAATGGACATAGCAAAATCTGTGGCTTTGATTACGCGGGAAGCGTTGTTTTCCACAGGTCTTGTATAAGTTGTATTCACTTGCATGTCTTCCTGACCGGAATTTGTATATAAATGAACCATGCCGCACCTCAAGTCTAATTTTAAAGTCACTATTTATTTCGGTTAAAAGCACCAAAAATTTAACCCCTGCCCACAATTTAAAAACTGCCCCGAAATAAAGCGTTTTTTGTCGCTTTATTTCAAGGCAGTCTTTGTCATTCTGTATATTTTACCTTCCAATAATTTCGTTCAACTTCGCACTTACTTTTTCAAAATTCGTAAAATGTATTCCCTTAATTCCCACGCTTTCCGCACCTTCCACATTGGCAAGTCTGTCATCGATAAAAACAGTCTCCTCTGCTTTTAACTCGAATTTCTCCAAAAGACGCTCATAAATTTCCTTGTCGGGCTTGGTCATCTTTTCGTGAGAAGATACCAGCACACCGTCAACATAGGGCAGGAATGTAAAATATTGTTCCGCCGTGTTGCGCCACAAACTTCTGGGGTAATTCGTAAGTAAATACGTGTTGTATCCGTCGTCCTTTAACCCTTTTACCCAGTCCTTGGAATAAGGGAATGATTCAATAGTCAAATGCACATTCTCCCAGAAAGCCCTGGCCTTATCTTCCAAACCGGGCAATTTATCTATCATCTGTGAAATTACATCCTCTTCGTCCATCACGCCTCTGTCTAACTCATTCCAAAAAGGGCTGTTCACCATAACTGCCGCAATGGTTTCGATTTCTTCCTCCGTGCAACCCACGTCCGTCATCACCTGACGCCATTTAAAATCCACCAAAACCATTCCTACATCAAATACGATATTTTTAATCATTTTATCTCCTCACAATACAATTTTCTACTTAATGTCCTGTTCTGCAACTTTCCCAAGTCCCCGAAGGAACCACAAGCCAAACACCATGGAAATCACCAGGGTAAAGACGTCCGCCACCGGCTGGGCAATCATAATACCCGTAAAATCAAAGAACGCCGGCAGAATATATAACATCGGTATAAAACAAATTCCCTGTCTGCAGGATGCTACCAAAGACGCCGAGAAAGACTGTCCGCAGGCCTGTAGCAACATATTACACATTACAATCCATGCATTCAACGGAAATGTAAGGCACTGGGCTCTTAAGGCAAATGTACCGATTTCCGCCACCAAGGCATCATCATCTCGCATCAACGCTACCAACTGCGGCGAAAAAATAAAGCCGAGAACTGCCACCACAATGAGAAATACCAATGACGTCTTCACACAGAACCAAAATGACTCTTTTACTCTTTTATATATTTTAGCTCCGTAATTAAAGCTGCATACGGGCTGGAATCCCTGCCCAAATCCAATCAAAGCAGAATTGGCAAACATCGTAATTCGAGCCACAATAGACATACCCGCAATAGCTGCATCCGCGTAAAGAATTGCATCAGCGCCGCTTGCATGGGCAAACGCAATATCTCTCGCCGAAGTGTTCAGAAGAATCACCGAAACACTGGCAATTCCCTGACGGCAAAGTGAAGGCAGACCGCCTGCGCATATCTCCGGCAAAAGCCGGAATACAAACGGATTTCTCTTTAATGTAATCGGTATATTTCCTCCGAACCGTGTTGCGCCCAACAATAGAAGGAAACTTACCGCCTGACTGATGATGGTTGCCCAAGCCGCACCCTTAATGCCCATATCAAACGTAAAAATCAACAGCGGATCCAGCGCAATATTCAACACCGCTCCTACGATAATTCCTACCATAGCAAACATCGCATTGCCCTGATAACGCATCTGATTATTTAGAACAAAAGATGCCATCATATAAGGACTGCCGATTAGGATAATCCGCATATAATCAACCGCATAAGGAAGAATCGTGTCCGTAGAACCCAGGAAATATGCCAACGGCTCCACAAAAATCAGCCCGAGAATCATAAGAATCACGCCAAATACCAGACAGAAAAAAAATCCCGCATTGGCAATTTGCGAAGCCTCTTCCCGCTTCTTCTCGCCCAGCTTCCTTGCCATAAAATTACCGGCGCCGTGGCCGAACAAAAAGCCAAAGGCCTGGATAACCGCCATCAGCGAAAACACAACGCCGACTGCTGCCGTAGCGGAAGTGTTGATTTTACCCACGAAATAGGTATCCACCATATTATAAAAAGAACTGACCAGCATACTGATAATGGTAGGTACCGCCAGTGTCCCCACCAGTTTCGGCACAGGCTCAGTTGTCATTTTAATATATTTTTCTTCCTGATTCATATTGCACTCCGATAACCGTCCGATATGGACTGACTTTATCATAAAAAATTTTTATTCTGATTCCATATTTTCCAATATCCCCATTATATAATTCTAACAAAATATAAGCAATCACTTTTGTCTTGAAATCTAAACCATCTCTTTACTTGTATCCGTCAAATCCTTGTACTATAATATAGGCATGAAAAAACACAGACAATTAATCTTAGACGGAATTTTTACTTTCATTACATTAATTCTGCTCTTTGCCGTAAACTTAATTATAGAGATTATATTTGACACAAGAACCCTTATTCCGATGATTTTTGTTCTTGGTGTTTTTCTTGTGTCATTGAAAACGCAAGGATATTTCTGGGGCATCACCGCCTCGCTTTTAAGTGTATTGGCTGTAAACTACGCCTTCACCTTCCCTTACTATGCGTTTGACTTGATTTCCCCGGAATGTATTTTCTCGGCAGTAGTTATGCTGATTGTTGCCATTATGACAGGCGCCTTAACTACGCAGCTGAAAACCCAGGAAAAAATCAAAGCCGAAAGCGAAATGGAACGCATGCGTGCCAATCTTTTACGCGCGGTATCTCACGACTTGCGCACGCCTTTAACGTCCATTTACGGCTCCACTTCTGCCGTAATAGAGAATTATGACAGCTTATCCAAAGAACAGAATTTGAAGCTTCTTGGCGATGTACAGAAGGATTCCCAGTGGCTGATACATATGGTAGAGAATCTCCTTTCCGTTACGCGAATTGACAGTAGCAAGGTCAGCCTCAGCAAAACTCCGGTTGTACTGGAAGAATTAATCGACTCTGTTCTTGTTAAGTTCAAAAAACGTTGTCCGGAGCAGGATGTCAAGGTAGAAATTCCCGATGATTTTGTCAGTATTCCTATGGATCCAATTTTAATTGAGCAGGTTCTTTTGAATATTTTGGAAAATGCAGTATACCATGCCAAAGGCATGACAGAATTGAGACTTAAGGTAGAGATAAAAGAGAAAAAAGCTGTTTTTTCGATTATGGATAACGGATGCGGTATCTCTCCCGATGTAAAAGATAAAATTTTTAACGGCTATATCAGTCATTCGGATGCACCTACGGACGGTAGCCGCAATAATATGGGGATTGGCTTGTCCGTATGCTCCACTATCGTTCATGCCCATGGCGGAACCATTCACGCCGAGAATCCGGAAGAAGGCGGTGCAATATTCTATTTTGTTTTAGAAGCGGAGGAAAATAATGAGCAGTAAATATAAAATACTCATAATTGAAGACGAAAGTAACATTCGTAATTTTATTGAGACTGTATTGGACGCAAATGACTATCAGACCTTGGAAGCAACTACCTGCGAACAAGGGATTCTGATGTTTTCTTCGCATACTCCGGATTTGGTTATGTTGGATTTGGGCTTGCCTGATAAAGACGGAGTTGAGTTTATCCGCACCATTCGTCAGACACATACCACGCCTATTATTGTTCTATCAGCCCGCACTTCAGAAGATGACAAAATCGAAGCCCTTGATTTAGGCGCAAATGACTACATTACCAAGCCCTTCGGCACAGGCGAATTATTGGCCCGTGTCCGTGCATCTTTGCGAAATAACCGCCCCGGTGCAGGCGCAGGTTCTCTTCCCGGGGAAAAATTTACCTTATATGATTTAGTCATTGACTATGATCGCAGAATGGTTTTTATAGGCTCGGAAGAAATCAAACTGACACAGACAGAATACAATATTCTTGCACTTCTTTCATACCACACCGGCAAGGTGATGACCTACGCTACCATTATTAAAGAAATCTGGGGCTCTGCCGATGACGGAAGCATCAAAAAGCTTCAGGTAAATATGGCAAATATCCGCAAGAAATTTGGATCCAAGCCCGGCGATAATCAGTATATTATCAACGAATTGGGTGTAGGATATCGAATGAACGAAGAGAATTTGTAATTACATTTTTCCGTATATCTTTGCATAAGACTGGCCGATATTCAATACATGATCGCCTACTCGTTCAAAGTCTGTTAAAAGCTCTGAATACAGCACACAAGCATCTTCCGAACAGATGCCGTCACGCATACGTTGCAAATGCTTCTCGCGATAGGTATTGCGCATATCATCAATCTTCTGTTCCATTGCTGCGATTCTGGAAAGCCACTTCGTAGTGTCCTCTTCTCCTTTATGAATTACGTAATCAATCGCATCCTGAGTGATTTTTTGCATATTCATAAGCTCTTTGCGGGCATCTTCCGAGAATTGAATGGATTTCTTGTTGATTACTTCTACATAACCGCCGATATTCAAGGCGTGGTCGCCGATTCGCTCCGCATTACCCGTAATTAAGAAATACTCTTCGATGGCCGCGATATTTTCATCACTTCTGTTATTTACCAGTATCTTAGATATGTACTGAGAAATTTCTTTGTTCAGTGTATCGATATTTTCTTCGACCTCACGTGCCTTCTTAAACTGTTCTAAATCATTATCAAGAATCGCCTGATAACACAGCTTTACATTATCTCTCGCGAGAATAATCATTCTCTCAATTTCCTGACGAAGCACATCCATATGGATTGCGGAATAACCTAATTTGGCATTACCCTTGTGGAATTCCTTGTTTAATGCCACAATTACGCTTTCCTGTTTTTCATCCTCCTTCTCAGGTAAAATCTTCTCTGCAATCTTAGCAAGATACGTACCAAAAGGAAGTAAAAGTGCTGTTGTTACAATATTAAAGATTGTATGCATATTGGCAATCTGTGCCGCCGGATTACTCGGCGTGATTGCCCCAACCCAATCCGTAAGGGGTAATGTCAGACACAGAGTTGTAAAAATTATAGTACCTATAATATTAAACATAAGGTGAATAATGGTTGTACGCCTTGCGCTGCGGTTTGTTCCGATGGATGCAAGTACCGCGGTGATACAAGTACCAATATTCATACCAAATAATACAAATACTGCACTGTCAAATCCAATCAAGCCACTTACTGCCAAGGTCTGTAAAATACCTACGGATGCAGAAGATGACTGAATCACTGCAGTAAACAACGCACCTGCTAAAATACCCAGTATAGGGTTTGAGAACTGAGTCATCAAGGACACAAATGCCTCTGACTCCTGCAAAGGTGCCATTGCCGCGCCCATCATATCCATACCGATAAAAAGAACACCTAAACCGGCAAGAATTTTACCAATGTGTCTTGCTTTCGGCATTTTTAAGAAAACAACCATAGCAACACCCAGGAATGCAAAAAGAGGTGCCAGCATACCCACATCCAATGCAATCAACTGTCCGGTAATGGTTGTACCTATATTCGCACCCATAATAATCCAAACAGCCTGCTGCAATTTCATCATCCCCGAGTTAACGAAGCCAACCACCATTACAGTCGTTGCAGACGACGACTGAATCACTGCAGTGATACCTGCGCCTACCAAAACACCTAAAAAACGATTTGAAGTCAGTTTTTCGAGAATCTGTTTCATACGATCCCCGGCAGCATCTTCCAAACCGTCACTCATCATTTGCATGCCGTATAAAAACAGCGCTAAACCACCTAACAATCCAAGAAAATCAGCTACTTGCATTCGTCCTCCTCAATGACCGACAAATTTTTGACGGATTACTCCGTTATCGACCTTAATTTTTTTTCTGCTTCTAGGAATTTACGTGCTTATTATATAAAAATTATCAAACCCAAAACAATATGCTAAATGCTTTCTTAACTGTATCTTAGCTCAACTTTTATGAAATTAATCCATTAAAAAAACACATAAGACAAATCGTCTTATGTGCTCTTTAAAAATCTGCTTAGAATAATTTCTTAATGGAATCCATAGCGCCTGAAAGCTTGTCTCCGGCAAGTTTTGCCTTAACGCCGTCAACTACCTTATCTACCATTCCGTCGGGAATGTCGATACCGGTTGCTTTCTCAAGTGCTTTCTCGGGATCCTTCATAAAATCTTCCTTAAAGTCAGGATCCTTTTTAATCTTTTCTACGATTTCTTCAATTTTTTCTCTAATCTGGTCCATTATAGTTTGTACTCCCTTCCATAATAAAAATTGTACTAATTTTATATCGGTTTTTTAATTTTAAAATTAACCGCTGTGTGGAAAACTTTTTATGCGATAGGATGTTGAATATATTTACTTTAGTAAATTACGGTCCTACGCTTCGCTCCGGTCGGTCCAAAGCGCCCTCATGCGCCCGAACGAGCATCCGCTTCTATTGAAGTCGCAGGTTCCGATGCGACAGGATGTTGAATATATTTACTTTAGTAAATTACGACTACTGCGGACTCATCGCTGAGCAGGTTCAACTTCTATAACATAAATATAGAAAGAAATAGTCCCCACCTTACGGTGAGGACTATTTCTTTCTATCGATGCGACAGGATTTGAACCTGCGACCTCTGCGTCCCGAACGCAGCGCTCTACCAAGCTGAGCCACGCATCGTCAATATTCAAGGCCACATTTGCGACCACTGAATATGATACCTTATTTTAGGTTTGATGTCAAACAGTTTTATACGTCTTCCTCTTCCAAAATGCGATGAAGGTCCGGAAGTTCGACTTTTTTGTAGGCAATGGAAAAAGCGACTGCCACAATAAACAGTACTGTAGAGATACTGCGCAGGAAACCAACCCAGCCCATACCTGAACCTGCATAATGATAAGTTATTAAGGATTCCTGTCCAATCTGTGCAATGATTATGCTTGTAAAATTGTTAATAAGAATGGACGGTATTGACAGAATTCCCGAAAACAAAACAATGGCAATAATCTCTGTAACAATCTTTTCGCTATTCTCTTTTAAGCTCGATAATACAATAGCGGCAAGTATAATTTTAGCCACCATGGGAATTCCTACGTTAACAACATAATACATAATAATTATTGCATATACAGAACCATCCGGGGTTCCAAACGTATTAAAAGCACTTCCAATAACCATTCCGATCAGTGCTGCAATTGCATATACAACTTCAATTCCCATCGCAATCCATAATAAAGTCTTTGCTGGTTTTTGCATCACAATTCCTCCTACACAATTTTATCTGTCTGATTGTGATTTTACATCAAAAAAGTCCCCAAAGCAATAGGATAACTCTTCTTCGCTTAACTGCTCCTTAACCTCCCTCTCTGCTACCTTCCGTTCTTTCTCGCGCAAAGCTTCTTCGTAGCCCTTTAACGCGGCAAAAGGCATAAACTGTTTTGCCCGCTCCTCCCTGCTCATTTTCGGTCTCTGTGTCATTTTATTCACCACTTCTATGACCGCCGATTTGATGATTTCGCTCCCGGGTCATAGCACCTTCCTCTAAATTCATTCCTTTTAAAATGGCATTCTTACCAAACCTGCGCTTGATGCCAATCACCGCTTTCTGCATCCGGTTCTCTCTCTCTAATTCTACAGGATCCGAAAACAAATCGTATTGGCGGTATCCTTCCTCCACAACACGGTTACAGCAAATATTAACCCTTCTTATCGGAAGCTCCGGATTCTTCAACCGTTCATACAATGCCTCTACCTGCGGTATAATCGTTCTCGCCGAATTGGTTTGCGTCGTAAAAGAAACTGTCCCGTGGACAGGCGGTATTTTCAGTTCATTGGAATACCCCATATGCAAGGTAACCGACTGGGTCACAAGCCCCTGTTCCACCATATCAAGGCACAACAAGTCCATCATCTCTTTGACAATGAGTTTCCCTTCTTCATGTTCATAATCCCGCATCAAGACCTGTCCGCTGGTCATACAGCGACTCTGCGCCTTATAATTCTTGATATCTTCCATGGTGACCGGCTCGCGCCCCCAGGCATGGTCAATCAGAAGCTCCGCATCCACCCCTAAATCGTGGTACAAAACTTCTTCGTCCATATGTGCAATGCCTTCCATTGTAAAAATGCCGTAACGCTCCAAACGCTTGGCAATCCCCGGTCCCACACGCCAAAAATCCGTTAACGGCCGATGATTCCATAAAGTTTTGCAATAAGTCTCTTCATCCAGCTCTCCGATGCGGTCTTCAGCGTGCTTCGCCGTAATATCCAAGGCAATTTTGGCCAGATATAAATTCGTTCCGATTCCGCAGGTCGCCAGTATTTTCGTCTCTTTATAGACCTCCTGCATAATCATAATACCCAGTTCCCTGGCAGTCATCTGATACATCGACAGATAATCCGTCACATCCATAAAAACTTCATCGATAGAATATACGTGAATATCCTCCTTGGAGATATACTTCAAATATATTTCATAAATATCTGCCGACACTTCAATATAGCGCTTCATGCGCGGTGGCGCCGTAATATACTCGATATGTTTCGGAATTTCAAAAACCCTGCACCTGTTCCTTACACCCAGCGCTTTCATCGCAGGCGAAACCGCCAGACAAATAGTCTTCTCGGAGCGTTCCTTGTCAGCCACAATTAAGTTAGTGGTCATAGGATCTAATCCGCGCTCCACACACTCCACCGAAGCATAGAACGTTTTCAGGTCGATGCAGATATAACTGCGTTTAAAACCCGGAACACTTAAATTCAGTTGTTCTTTGATTGTTGATTTCTCATTCATAGTTATTATCTTTTATTTAAAATATCTATTTAAATTACAGAACATATGTTTGTCTTAGATTTTACTACTTTTCCATAAAAAATCAACTGTTTTTTTCTGCCAGTTCGCTAATTTTATGCAATCAAAAAGCCCGGCACTTCGCCGGGCTGTCATGTCTTATTCTGCTATAAAAAGGATTTCGCCGTCTTTTACAAAACCAAATTTCGATTTCGCTACTTCTTCTACATAAGCTGTTGTGTGGGTATACTTCTCAAACTCCGCAATTTCGAGACTTCTCTCTTCTTCCTGCGCAATTAAATCGAGATAATATTGTTCTTCCTCCTGGTATGCTTTCTGCTGCTGTTTTAACTGGTGTGTCTGAACACCAACTACCAACATCATAAGAGCCACAACCGTCGTTACCAGAATAATACCGGTACGGTTTCTGTGATTCTTACGGTACGCAGCCTTTCTACGCCGTGTAGCCATTTGCGTATCCCCCACTAAAAATCCTCTTCATTATGTAAATCACCATTCTGTCCATTGTGTTTACATAATGCAATTGTAAACCATTTTATGCAAACCGTCAACTTGTTTTTTAATATTATGGTAACTTTTTTCATACCATTATTTACCTTAAAAAAGCCCGATTTTACGTGGTTTTTAGCTGTTTTTACTGGTTTCAATACAAAATATGCTATCTTTTTTATGTAAACCACAATATGTAGTATTGCATTACCAAACCACTTTACATAAAATCTGCTTACGGAATTTTTATATAAAAGCATACCAAGCCCGGCACCTATAATCAAAAACCACCGCAACACCCCGTTATTCTGTTCACGCAAAGCCAAAAATACCGTCACTGCAGTAAAAAGCCAAAAACTCAAATCCTCCAAAGAGATCCAGAAGTTATTATGTTTAAACACTTTACGACAAATAAGCCAGCCATCGTAAAGAAACGTAAGCAAGGCCCCGAGCACTACCGAGTTGGCAAACAGCCTGACTTCGTTTAGAATTTCACTGCTGATTTCCATTAACGGAACAGCTTTCCAAAGAAGCCTTCTGCCTTGGCTGCGGGAGAAGAAATCTCAGAATAGGCAAGACTGTCAATCCGCCCCTCCAAATCCACCTCGCCCTTTTCAAGGGATAGGCGGGTCACATGAAGTTCGCTCCCTTTTATCATAAGCATTCCCTGCTCGGTCTCCATAATCATTTCATTTACATCGAAAGCCAACACGTCCACAATGCCGTTTAAACCGCAGGTTTTGCGCCCCATCAGCATTACCTTGTGGGCCCTGCCGCTTTTACTTCCATGATTCAAATCTTCCATACGGTACCTCCTGTTTTCCTTCACCACCTGTATAAGCGTGGTGCTTCCGTTTCAACGGAACAACTTTTCCTCGCATTTTAAGTCTATTACATTATATTCGCGGGATTTTTTAATATGTATAGTTTTTCGCAGATGCATCATTCCAAAGGATTTCGCAAATATACTGTTTATATGTTATTTCGGGGATACTTGCGAATACATTTTTCTTGTCAAACCGTTTTAGCAAGAGTAGAATGAAAAACACGAAAGGAAGTGCCTTATGCGAGTTGCGGATTTGATACAATTGGGAATGGAATATCTGGTTTATGCGCTTGTCCTTGCCGTAATCTGCGGCGGGCTTTTTGGCGTTGGATATTTTATCATTTATAAGAAAATAATGAAAGGGCAGAAGAAGCTTTCCCTTCCCAAATTTCTTTTGTATGCGATGTTTGTCTGCTATATCTTTATGGTGTTTGGCGTCACGCTTTTGAGCCGTTTCGCCTATCAGACCGAACTTTTTCGCCTGATGCCTCTCTATTCCTACATTGAAGCCTGGCATCAGTACAAGGACGCAAGCTGGCGCAATATTATTTTGAATATTTTTATGCTGGTCCCCTTTGGTCTGTTGCTTCCTTACATTCATAAAATTTTCAAGAAATTCGGTCCTACGGCTCTGGCCGGGTTTACTTTTACCCTGCTGATTGAAGTAGTGCAGCTGGTTCTGCGTCGCGGCATTTTTGAAGCCGACGATTTGATTAACAATACGCTTGGAACCCTCATCGGGTACGGACTCTACCGCCTGGCGGATTTTATCCATAAAAGAATCAAAAAAGAACCAATTTCCATCAAACCGGTTCTTCTCTATCAGCTTCCGCTGGTGATTGCCGCGGTAGCTTTTACTGCTATTTTCTCAGTGCATCATTTTCAAGAGCTGGGAAATTTAAAATGTCACCATATCATCAAGGCCCACCCGGCCTCTGTGACCTGTAACACAAGCTTTGACACAAGTCCGGAAACCGCTTCCGTCTATATCGTGCCCGTTTCTACCATAGACGAAACGGAACACTACGCAAGAGAGTTCTTTGCAAGCTTAGGCTATGGGTTCGATGAAAGCCGTACGGATATTTACGATGAGACCGCCTTCTACTACAGCGACCCCGGCGACATTATTCTCAGTATCGACTATGAAGGAAATAAAATCAACTACAACAACTTCGCCTGCAGATGGGACGAGAATGATGAAATGATTCCCGCAAACACCACTGCTACGGAAAAAGAAATCCGCACCGCGGTAAAAGACATCGGCTTTTTCATCCCCGAAGGCGCAGAGTTTACCAACTTGGAGAACGGCACCTATCGCTTTCCGGCAAACTGCATTCTATATGAAGACTTCGTCTACGACGGACAGGTCAATGTCACCTATAACAGCCTTGGTCAGATTGAAAACCTTGACTATAACATTATAAAATGCACGGCCTACAAGGATTTCCCCATCATTACGGAAGAAGAAGCCTATCAGCGCATTGCCGACGGCATCTTCCTTTATGAACCTGCTTTTGAACCGGAACATATTGTGGTGAATGATATTTTCCTTGCCTACGAAGTGGATTCCAAAGGCTTTTATCAGCCGATTTATATTTTTGAATGTAATATTGATGACTTGGATACAAGACTTTACACGCCGGCTATAAAATAAAACAGCAAAAGCCTCCACACTACGTAGA
>CAZQBM010000013.1:0-17050 GCA_964591945.1 uncultured Lachnospiraceae bacterium
TGCATACTCAATCTAATATATATATTTATATCTATTAATGATAACAGGTAGACAACAATAAACTCCAACACAGCCATTGCCAATGCCGGTAATATATCTTTAATAATCTCCCAAAACTTATAGGACAAATACTTTCGATTAGGAAACCAGTTAATAAAAGCCGCTATTGGAGCCAACATCAATACTGAAAGAGCAATAATTTCCACGCCCTTATCAAACACCAATATTAGCACCGTTATTCCTAGTACCTTTTTAATTATTTCCTGTTTCAAAAATATACCGCTTTGACCATATGCTTTAATTGCATTTAGATTTGCAGTATGTATAGGCCAAAATGCATAGGATAAACAAAATATCTGTAAAAAGATTACACATCCGCTCCACTTATCAGTCAGTACCACGTTGACCAATTCGGATGCGCTAGCGATAACGGCAGCTAATATAGGCCAGATTAAAGATGTGCTTGTCTGAATGGCCTTCCTTGTAATTGATTTTAACTTTTCTTTCTCTTCCTGCACATCCGACATGACGGGAAAAAGTACACTATCTAACGAAGCGTTAATATTAGTTATTAACAATTCCGGCAGCTGCTTTCCTTTGGTATAAAATGCCAAATCCGCTTCTGTATATTTTTTACCGATAATCAGACTTTGTATATTGGTATATAACGTATCCAAGATGCTGGAAAGCAAAAGTTTTCCGCCATAAGAAAACAACTCTTTAAAACGTTCAAAAGAAAACTTCCATTTAGGATACCAACCAACAATAATCCACAACATTGCAGTATCAACAATCGTGTTAATAAGACTTTGGAAAATCAATGCCCATACACCGAATCCCATATATGCGAAAACAATTCCTACAACACCGGACAAAATTGTTCCTATTAATGTAGAATAGAAAAATTTCTTGAATAACAAATGTTTAGTCACATACGCTTGCTGTATATTTTTTAAACTTGCAATTATAACAGACAGTCCCAATACTCTTAACATAAGAGACATTTCACTATTCTCATAAAAGTTTGCAATAAAAGGTGCTGTAATAAAAATAATAATATAGACTGCAATTGAACATACTACATTTGATACAAAAACACTGGAATAATCCAATTCATCTGCATTTTTCTTTTGTATAACAGAACTTGCCAGACCGCAATCTACAAAAACACCCATTACGTTAATAAATACATTCATGAGCGCTATTACACCAAATTCTTCCGGCATAAGCAGTCTTGCTAAAACAATTGAAATAACAAAGCCAACGCCTTGAGCACCACATCTCTCTGCAAAACGCCATATTAAATTCGAAACTACAGTTTTATTATTAATTCCGTCACTCATTTAAACTTACTCTTTATTGCATAATATACTTTCATAATTCCCGGAAAATATCCGTTCATAAAAACATACAATTGAACTTTCTTAGGTTCTTGTCTCAATAATTCTCTGTATTCTTTGAGTATTAATTGATATTGTTTTGTTTTCATTGCAATCACGTATTTCTTCTTTATCTGTACTTGTCGAATAATATCTTGATATTGTCCGCTGGTATAATTATTAATATCTTCCAACATATTAATAATATCTGTATTTAACTCAATTACTCTATCAATGGAACCACTGGCATAAATACTACTCCACGAACCTTCGGTACAAATTCTGTAAACAGACACAACAGCTTTAAAAAAACGAATTTTTCCTTGAAGTGCGAGATAAATTCCTCTGGGATAATCTCCCACTTTACCCATGTAAAATTCCTTTGGTCTGATAAAATATTTCTTTCGAAACATCAAACCTGAAATATGAAATATTTTATTCTCCCATTTGAATATATTCTCAATTTTCAAATCACAATCTTGTTCTGTATCGTGAAAAATATATTCTTCTCCATTTTTTTCATTCCGAAACAACGTATTATGTGCACATGCCGAATAGTTCGGATGACTCTCCAAGAAATCAACTTGCTTCTGCAATTTATACTCATCACACCAATAGTCATCACCTTCACACACAGCTACATATCTTCCTTGCATTAATGGAAAAATGTACTCTATAGTTACATCTATACCTTTGGAGTACTGATTCACGGTTTGAAAAATAGGCTTTATAATTTCCGGATATTTTACCTGATATTCCCTTATAATCTCAGCAGTCCTATCTGTTGACGCATCGTCATGAACAAATACTTCATAACGAAAATTGGTCTTCTGCATTACAAATCCATCTAACGCACTCTTAATATATTTTTCATGATTATAGGCAAGACAATAAACACTTACCATTATTTCGTCATTAATCATACAGGCCTCTGTCTTACTACATTTTACACTATTCGCACTTCGGCAGTTTCCTTATTTCACCGGCAGGATTTCCACCTACCATTGTCCATGGTTCAACATCTTTCACCACAACACTTCCTGCTGCAACAACTGCTCCCTCACCAATAGTAACACCTTTCAATATTTTACATCCTGCACCAATCCATACTTTGTCTTGAATATGTATCGGTGCTGACTTTACCACATTCCAGTTCTTGTTATGAATCATAGATAATCCATTGCTAATATCAGCAAATTCCTGTGGTGTATCATTCTTACGCTGGTTCCAATCAACAGAATGCGAATTATGATCATAAAACAAACAATCCCAAGCAATCGTTACATCATCACCAATTATAATCTCCTCAATGGAAATAAATGTACTCGCACCAATGTGCGTACGCTTTCCTATAGCAATATGACCACTTTCTTTTTCAAAAATGTATGTACCGCCAAGCACAGATTGTTCTTCCGTTTCCAAATAAATATGTCCTTTTTTCGGATTTCTTAAATCAATATCAAATGTTTCATCATAGTAAGAATTTTTCGATAAATTAATATATGTTCTGACTTTTTTAATTTTATTTTTACGCGCCATGCTATGAATACACTGTAAAAGTCCCAAAATCTGTCTCCTTTTATAATTGACTAACCCAGCTATAGTAATCCGATACACCATTTTGGATTTCAACCTTTTTTTGATATCCTAACGCTTTTAATCGACTAATATTGGCACACCAATTCAACGGGTCTCCTTCTCTTATATAACCATTAAATTTAATACTATCCTTTGAAATTTTGCCACATTGCGCAAATATCTCTGTGATTTCACTTATCTTAACTTCTTCACCATTCGCAACATTATAAATATACTGCTCGTCATAATCCGTTTCTGCAATCAACGTCAACGCCTGTACAACATCCAAAATATGAATATAATCCCGACTTTCTGCACCGGTTCCAAACATATTCAACTCTGATGTTTTAATCATCTTCTGATACATATCCCATAAAATCTGTTTCTTTAAACCATTCCCGTAAGCCGAAAAGATTCTGGCGATACGTACATCAATATTATAATTCAAACGGAAATAAGTGCAAATTTCTTCACACATAACTTTATGTAATGCATAAGGTGAAAGCGGTTTCAATTCTGCATTTTCCGAAATAGGTAATGTTGTCGGGTTTCCATATACCGCAGCACTCGACAAAAATACTACCCTTGTAGAATGCATATTCAATTTATGTAATGTAAACAGCAGATTATGTGTCAACGCCACATTACTTTCAAAATCCATTTTAGGATTTTCCACCGAATTTCTTACATTTGCACTACCCGCGCAATGAAATATAATATCCGGGCGAAAACCTTTCAATCGTTTCTCAATTTCATTGTCATCATGTAGATCAACGGAATATACCGGATATGAACCATTATAATCACTGCGCACATCCCAAACTTCTACCTGATTTCCCTTTTTATGATTCAGTTGTGCCAATGCAGTTCCGATAAAACCATTTCCGCCCGTAATTAATACTCTTTCCATTTAGTCACCTTTATTTAAACTTTTCTAACAACCTCAAAAAACCTTCAGAATATTCCCTTGCTCTCTGATACATATCCGCAATCCCATCTTCGATAGACTCATACCTTTTATTATATAATTGTTCTTCTATCAATTCAGCTAATTGTTTCTCATTATCTGGTTGAAATAAAATGCACTTTGAACTTTTTTGTTCCCGATGAATCGGTATATCAGATAATAAAACTGTTTTATCTAATACCTTGGCATCTTCCACTACCGTTCCCCAACCTTCAAATAGCGATGGTTGTATTAAGAACTGCGCATTTTTCATTATTACAAGTTGCTCTTTTCTTTCCAGAAAACCCAAATTAACAACATAATCTCTAATATCATTTCCTGAAAAAATCTTTATAATTTCCTTACTATATTCAGGATTACGGTAATCGTTCATCTTACCTGTAAATACAAACCGAACTTTATTGTTCGGATTATTAGACAAAAAAAATCTTATAGCCTTTAATACTACAATATGATTTTTATGTTTCCAAAATTGATTTCCGATATAAATATATTCTAAATTTGACAACCCATACTTTTCTAATATTTCTATTTCACATTGCGAAGTTATACTTTTTATTTCAGGTTCGATGTATGAAACAAACCGTACTACCTCAATGTACTTCTTTTTATTAGAATAAAACTTCTCAAAATCCTTTTTACTCGTCTGGCTACTTACAACTAATGCAAATTCATCATTTACTACTCTTGTATATTCTTCAGTCCTTTTTTTAAGTTCATCTTCACTGAACATATTTGTTAAGTAATTATGTTGAAAATCAGGTATCCACGCTATTGATTTTACTGTAGGAAATAAAGATAAATCGCTTGCCGGGAATAAATATTTTATTCTGTTTTTCAAATAAAAACCAAACAAAAATAACTTATTTTCAAAATCTTCTTTATTCGTTTTTACTATAATATTAACCTTATCGGACAAATCACTAAATATTCCAATATTTTTTTCTTCCACAAAGATGTAAATATTATATGCATCGATAAACTTATGATTATTTGATAACATAAATGCAATATTCTTTATATAATACAGGCCACCGATCCAACTGTTACTTCCATATGCATATAAGATAATACCTTTTTTCATTCCACACCCACATTCCAATTACATATTATTATCAATACTATATTTCTTACCGGTCAATATCCAATGTCCAATCACTCTTACCCAATATAGAATAACGTAATATTCCTTCAACATGCTGACTCGATCCAACACATTCTGTTGCAAATATTCTTTTCTGCTACTAAAACCTAAGCCATCATAATAACAAAGTGGTTTATTTAGATATTTAAAGCTACATTTGTCCTTATACATTCTCATTAATGCATCTTGATCGGCCTGTACCCGATACTTTTCTTGAAATTTATATTTCTGCATCAATGTGGTCTTTACATACACTGCCTGATGCGCCGCCACTTTATCCCAAAGAAAAGCCCATAATCCTAACTTTGTTCCAATTCTTTTACCTTCACGTTCTCCAGATGAAAAGATGCCATATCCATAAATCACATCACAGCCATCATACTTCTTTATTTCTTCCAAAACCTTATCATTATATAAAAAATCACCTGCACCCAAAAAAAGAATATATTCGCCCTGTGCCAATGAAATACCTTTATTCATTGCATTATAAATTCCGGTATCTTTTTCAGAAATATAACGTATTTTTGTGTCTTTTGCCGAAAGTTCCTGTAAATAATTAATCGTCCCATCTTTTGAGCAACCATCAACAATGATATATTCATAATCCTGACAACTTTGCTTTTCTACATTTTCAATTGTCTGTTTTAAATTATCTAAATCATTAAGAACTACGGTTATTATAGAAAAAAACATAGTTATCTACCTCTTATTTTTCAAGTATCAGCATGTTTTATTTATTTCTTCTTATGATATCCTCCATTTTTTCTTCGTGAACATCACACGGAACATTACTAAAGCGATAATCTTGAAACAAGTACTTGATATATCTTTTCTGACTACTGACATCACATAAATTACGAAAAACCCTATCGCCTTGAATCAGTACTTCCATACGTAAATCATTTTTTATATAATTCATTTTTTCGACAAAGTTTAATATTCCTTCTTGCACTTTTATATTAATTTCATAATTTTTGTCAATCACATCGGCAAATACGGGGAGACCTTGTTCGTTTTCGCCTATTTTATATGAAATTAATGTAGGATGAAACGCTGTAAACAAAATCTCGATCACAGCCTTTCTAACCGGCTGATACATTACAGCATCCCCGATATCCTTATTGCAATCATCCGCAAAACAATATGAAAAAACCCTTCCTTTTTCAATCATTATTGCATTCCACTTGGTCTTAATCGTACCCAGATGAATCGTACATAAATCTATATGCATATCGCATACTTCATTTAAAAAATAATCCATACACATCATTGTTGATGCCTGCCATCCAATATCAACTAAAGCAATTCTTTGTGCATTTCCAATTACATTTTTCCAATATAACTCTGCAGCCATTCTGACAGACGCAAATGCCTCAGTTATAAGATCTTTATACTTATAAATCAAACTACTTACTTGCTGCATTTCTTTCTGCTTGAAAATACTGTCTTTTGATAAACCGACCTCTTCAAGTTTATCTAATAGACATTGTAGCCCGGTTTGTATAAAAACCATTTCTATACTTTGGTTTAAAGGACTATCTACAAACCTCAACTGCAATACCTGCTCGATAAAATAGTCAGGATATCTTTCAAATGCCAGTTGCGCAACAGCATTACGTGATACGTAGATATACTCATTCTCACATTTTAAGTAAAAATTATTATACGCCTTATGAATAACACTTGCATCACGGGCAAGAAACAATATTTTATCGATACTTTTTTCTTCAACAATTTCATTAATATATTTACAATAGCCTGCTACTATAGGTCCACCATATATATATCCGAATTGTTCATACTGATTCATTTCACTGATTCCATTATGGATCTCATTATTTATAATTGCATTAGCAATAGATTGCCCCAGTGTCTGCTTTCCAAATTCATTATGCCTGTATTTTTTTCCACGCTCATATACTGAAATATATTGTGTCGCAGTAATTCCATTCTTCTTTGCTTGTACAATATCGGAATTATAATTATCACCAATGTGAAAAATTCTCTGTTTCTGATATTCCTGCTCTTTTAAAAGCTTAAATAATGTTCCGTCCTTTTTGCTACATCCATAATCACATGATACATAAATATCCTTGATTTCAGTATATCCACATTTACAGAGAATTTCTTCAATATACTCTTTGGGCCAGTACATATCCGATACGGCAATTACTTTTTTTCCGTATTTTAAGGCAGCTTCATACACTTCTTTTATGTATGGATTATCTCTGCAAAGTAACTTTTCAACTTCGAATTCTATATTAAAGCATTCAGCTTTAATTCCCCTTTGTTTTTCTAAGTGGGAATATATATCATAAATTGTATAATTGCCTGTATCCGCCAAGTTTTTTTCAACACACTTTCTTGCCGGTGCAAAACCTTCAATTCCAAGTTTATATCCTACCGCTTCAAATACGTCTTCCGGTTTCTCCACATTACGCAAGACTAAAGTATCAAATACATCAAAAGAAATTACATCATATTCGTTTAATTTACCAATTAAACTAACAACATTTTTCCTTTTAGAATCTTCAAATTCACTCTTATTAATTTTCTTTTTACCGGATTTTTTAGTTAAAAGTAATTTAAAAAGATGAGTATATGCACGCAATCTTCCGATAAACGTAGAATTGCCATGAGCAATAATCCACTCACTATATTCCGCTATCACATTTGGATATTTAGTTATAATATGATTTTTTACAACTGAATATATACTCATTCTATATCTCCGCTCATTTTAGCTCAGAAAACATACCGGAATCAAACTTTCTTCTACCCTTCCCATCCTGGCTTATACACCGGATGAATTCCTGTTTTCTCCGCTTTTCCGTCCGCAATCGCTTCTTTGATTACTTTAATCTTCATCTTATTGCCTGAAGAATATGCTGCCAGAAGTCGTCGCCAAATTCTTAATCTTAATGATTTTTTATCTAAATGTGTTTGGTATAAAATCACTATATTTCTTGTGGCGTAATAATCACGCCATGAAACTTCACGATTATACATATAATTATCTTTGTGATGAATCAATATTTCAGGCACACAAAGCAATTTCCCTTGCTTACCCATACGCACCGCATGCTCATAATCGTCCTGATAAATAAAGAAATCTTCTCTCGGAAGCCCGGCTTTTAACAGTGCATCTCTACGTAAAAATGTTCCCACAAACGAATACAAATCAATCTCAAAAAACTCTTTCGTCCGATATTCCTTTTCAGGAACAGGCACCTCATGACGACCAAATATTGTTTTTGAAAAACGGGCACGCTGGACTGAAGCAACCCTTCCTTCGTACTCGCACATTCCACAAAAAGCAGATACTTCCTGCATCAACTCCACATGATTTGCAGCAAACTTCTCCGCCTTCTCAAAATCATAAAGTTCCGGAAATGCATCATCGTCCGCTACCCAAATCCAATCAGCATCCGTTCGTTCAGATGCTTCCTTTAGTCCGGCATAAAAACCACCGCTTCCGCCTCTATTTTCCGGCAAGAAAATAACCTTTTTTAGAATACCGCAGTCCTGCTTTTCCCATTCCGCAAGAAACTCTTTGGTTCCGTCAGTGCTACAGTTGTCTACTACTATCATATACTCCGGTTTTTTGCTCTGATTCTCATAACAAGGCAATGACTTTTTTAACTCTTGTAATCGATTAAAAGTAACCAGCACTACTCCGACCTTAAAGTTACTCATCAAAATTTATCCTCTTCTCTTCTACAACCAGCGGTCTGTGAATCACACGACTGTTAATATTCAAAATATACTCTCCAAGCAATCCGATAAAGAAAAGCTGAAGAGAACCCAATACATATACGCCAATAATCATGGGGGCATAACCGGCCTGGAAATTGTACCAGTTGACTAACTTTAGAATCAAATATACTAAAGCAATCAATAAACTCACTCCCGAAGAAACAAAACCAAGAATCGTTGCCAAACGCAAACCAACCTTCGTATATGATGTAATACTTAACATTGCCGCATCATACAACGTATAGAAATTATTCTTTGTTTTACCCGCTCTTCTCTTGGCCTGCTGATACTCAATCTCTTTTCTGCTAAAGCCATACTCTGCCACAATTCCGCGCAAGAACGGCATAGGATCATCTAACTGTTTTAACAATTCAATAAAAGTCCTGTCATACAATCCAAATCCGGTAAAATGTTCAATCATCTTAACATCTGACATATTACGAATCATTTTATAATAAATGGTTCTTAATAATCGGATAATCGGATTTTCCTTGCTGGATGTTTTAATTGCACTTACAATCTTATATCCGTTCTCCCATTCTTTCACAAACTGCGGCAACATTTCTACCGGGTCCTGAAAGTCGCAGCACATTGAGATTGTACAATCTCCTGTAGTTTGGCACATTCCATAAAAAGGCGAATTAAACTGTCCGAAATTGGTCACATTAAAAATAGCCTTAATCTTTTTATTCTCTGCGCAAATTGCCTCCAACTTGTCCCGTGTTCCGTCCGTAGAACAATTGTCGATAAAAACCAATTCATAATCATATTGAGATAACTCTTCCGTAAGTATTTTAACTACAGCTTCACTCATCGGAACTACATTCTCCACCTCATTATAGCAAGGTATTAATACGCTGATTTTTTTCATAAGGAAGTTCTCCCTTCACACCACCGGACACTACTTCTTTTTATCCAATAGTCTTTTTTTGATTATTTCTTTTATGCTTCGATAACCCCAAACCATCACGGTTGCTAACATTAAGGTAACGAAACTGACTCCTATACTCCATCCATCCAACGGCATTGCCTGTGACTTAAAATCTTTCTCAAAAAGAGAATTTACACAATATAAAATAAACAAATAAATCGCTTCATGCGCCAGGAAAATAAACAAAGTATTTCTACCGATAAATATTAACAGCTTACTTTTCTGTAGCAATTGGCCCAGGCCAAATAACATAATCGAACCTGCTACTGCCGCGATTAAGTAATTATATTCTATTCCATAGTCACAATCACACAAGTTTACATAATAATTCCACTTACATCCGAATAAATATGTAAAAAGTGCACCAATCACTATACTACCGATTGAGATATAGATTTTGTTTTTCTCAAAAATCCTAATCTTTCTTAAAAGATATCCAATTCCCATAAAGACCGTTGCCATAAGGGCTGCGTCAATTTTAAATGGCAATTTCGCAAAGTACGGAATGACACGAAATATATCTTTGGCGAATATTGCTGTAAAAACCAATAATATCCACAACATAATTACAATATATTTCTTTAATTTGGCTTTCATTTTAAGCATTCCCCAAAACATCAGTTGTGCCCAAAACATAGCCAGTAAAAACCAGGCAGAACCAAAAAAAGAAAAACACGGATGCCCGTCGTAAAATGCCTTTTGAAGAACTTCCGATGATATAAACGTCGCCAAGTCGTGTCCGCCTATGGGAATCAACACGCATTGCAACAATCCCAAAATTAAAATTGTAATATACGGAACCAAATAGTATTTGAAACATTTTTTTAAAAAGTTTTTTAATGGTACTCCATCTCGGAATACATAGCCGGCAACAATAAAGAAAAACGGCATATGGAAGGCAAAAATAAATCGAAACGTATGATAATTAAAAATTGAAAGATGTCCCAATATCACAAGATATACACCAAATGTCTTGGATACATCCAACCAATTTAATCGTTGCTTTTTTTCCATACTCACCTCTTTAAGTGCCCTTCATACGCTATAACGCACAAATGGACTTTATACCTTCTTCAAAGGTTACTTTAGGTAAAAAGTTCAAATCTACTTGTAAATCTTTGATATCCGCACATAGATGCATCACCTGATTTTCCCTATACGGAAGAGAACCGATTTGAAGCTCAACCTCCGGATTTACAATCCGCCCCATCTGCTCAATATATTCACGTAAAGGCCTTGCCACACCGCTACCCAAACAATATATTTTATCGGTTTTTCCTTTCATACAAGCTGATAACAACGCCTCTGCCGCATCATCGCTATACAGGTAGTCCCATAATTGCTCACCCTTAGTAAACTGCGGCGATATACCGTCCTTTAAATTCCGAATGGTAGAGCTAACCATCGTATCAACACCGTCTCCGGGACCATATACGCTTAATATTCTAAAATACAAATGTCGTAATCCGTTTTTTTTACATAACTCCAAAGTTGCATAACCGGCCTCTAGTTTTGCTCGGCCATAAGCAGTTTCCGGATTAGCAGGCACATTTTGATTAAGCATACCTTCTACTCTGCCAAACTCTGCCTGGCTCCCTGCAAAAAGGAAGGCCTCACACCCTAACACTTTGGCGGTTTCACATGCTTCCAGGGCATATCGGACATTCTTACGCTGCAATTCTATGTCATTTCTTTGCTCACCAAAGGTTCCGCTCCACCCCAGATGGATAAAATAGTCCGCACCATAGCACAACTCATTCTGTGACAATTCTTGTAAGGCAGATAAGTCACATTCTATGATATTGGTTTTGTACTTCACTAAAAGTTCGCGATTGCGAAGGCTTCCCGGTCTAACAATGGCACAGGATTCCCAACCCAATTCGTAACATTTTTTCACCAATGCAATACCGATTGCACCGGTCGCACCGGTAATAATTACCTTATGATTTTCTTTGCTCATATTTATCCTGTTTTCTTGCATTTATAATATCCTTGGTATAGATATAAAATGCTTATTTGGTAATGCTCTTCACCTGCTCATATTCTTCTCTTTCCAGAAAAGGATACATATCATCAATGGGCGGTGATACCATTGTTCCGTCCGGTAATACCTTAGAAGATAACTTCGGCTCAAAATTCTGTTTCTCATCTACGACCGCCTCAATCACAATCGGTCCGTTTGCTGTAAGCGCATCTTCCAGTTTACTTTTACAATCATCGACACTTGCAACTCTTACGTAGGGGATACCGTACGCATAGGCCAGTTTCTCCATATCCGGGAAACTGATTCCGTTACTTCGTGACACTCCTACCAATTCTCTTCCCTTGAAAAGATTGGTTTGTGTCTGGCGAATGGAATGATATCCGTTATTGTTAAGAATTATAATTTTAATAGGCAATTCATTCTGTACAACAGTCTGTAATTCCTGCATATTCATCTGGAAACTTCCGTCTCCGTCGATACAAACTGTATTCTTCATTCCTCCCTGTACCGCAACACCGATTGCTGCCGGGAATCCGTATCCCATAGCTGCACATCCGGAATTTGTAAAATACCTCTGCCCTTTTTTGATTTCAGCCGCCTGGAACGTTATAACGCAGGCACTTCCGTTACCACAAACCACTGCTGTATTTTCAGGCAATCTCTGAGTCAATTCTTTTATGAACACATACGGATTTAACTGGTCAGAGTCATAGAACTCTTTCTTTACAGCCGGGTACTGTTTCTGAACATCTTTACACCAGGAAAGCCAGTCCGACTGCATAGACTCACAAGTAAAGTTTTCTTTCTTAATCAAATTATTTATGTTAATCAAAAATTCTTTAACATCTGCATGAATAGGAAGTTCCGGCTTGATTGTTGGTTTACATAATTCGTTTTTGTCAATTTCAACCCATATTTTAACCGCATCTTTGGCAAAATGTTCCCACTGATAACTGATCATTCGGATATTCATTCTGCAAGCAAGAATAACAACCAAATCCGCACTCTGAATAACGAAATTACCGCCCCGTGTTCCCACCGTTCCCGGACGTCCGCAATCATAAGGATGCCCCTCCCATAAAAGATCATGGGCATTCCATGCAGTAACTACAGGTATTTTTAACGCATCAACAAATTCTAAAAGTTCTTCTCGCGCATCTGCTAGACGTATACCCGTACCTGCAAGAATAACCGGTCTTTTCGCCTTCTTTAATGCCTTCATTACCTGTTCTGCATACTCATCCTTCCATTCCGGCGAATCCGCAGATAAAACCTGCTGCAACTTTGTATTTTGGGCCTGTGCGGTTCCTTTCCAGAAATCAGCATTTCTTTCTTCTCTCTCATCAAAATGACGTAAAGTATCTTCTTCTACTTCTGCCGCCTGGATATCCAAAGGAACATCTAACCAGACTGGCCCTTTACGACCATGATTTGCAAGAAACCATGCTTTCTCAAGATGATATAAAACATCTTCGGCACTGGTTAACATAACTGCGTATTTTGTCATATTTGCAACGCTATCAGTAATCTGAAACTCCTGATCTCCCAATTGTCTCAACGGCATGTCCGTATATCCGGTTGTGGTAATTCTTTTTACCTGCCCTGATACCACAAACATAGGAACTGAATCCTGCCAACCACCCAAGACACCGGTAATCGCGTTGGTTCCACCGGGTCCGCTGGTTACACAAACACAAGCGATTTTGCCCGAGAAGCGCGCATAGCCTTCTGCTGCAATCGAACAAGCCTGTTCATGATGATTATATATGCAATTCAAATCAGGATGATGGCCAAATGCATCGTTTAAATGCATGGCACCGCCACCTGTAACCGTGAAAATATGGCTAACACCTTTTGCCGCCATAAAATCGGCAATGATTTGTGCAACTTTCTTTTTCATTTTTATATAAAAAACCTTTCATACAAGCTCTTCGTCACAAAAATGATAGGACACGTTAAGCCTGCTCTTTTAATACCTTCTGCAGTGTCTTCGTTTAATACTTCTGCCTTTTCCTTGCTGAATACATATTCCATATTAGGATTTACATAATTTGTATCCGCACATTTTTCGTACCCATCAAACCCTGCTAAAGCAACTTCTTTCACGCCAGATAGTTTACATAACTTTAACAACATAAATATAGGATTATCTTTAATCAAAGCATCTTCATCCAAAAGACTTTCATATTCCAGCACGTAATCAAATCTTCCCTGTGCTCTGGTAACGTTAGAGGTTGCAATTGTTTTAATGCTTCTTTCTTCCCGCAATGTTTCTGATAATTTCCCTGCCAGCTTCACATATCTTTTCGCATTGCTCATAAAGACATAATCAGGAATTATGTTTTCCGGAATAAAATTTACCGAAAGCACAAGCGCATCATTCGTCTCTTTATACCTATTAATCGCAGAAACCTCTCCCGCTCTTTTTCCCGGAGCAACAAATAATATCTTTCTGTCTTTCCATTCGGATATAAGTTTACATAATTCAGCATTGTCATCATAAGAAATCGCCTGATAATCCCTGTACAATTCCTCAATCAATTCATTGTTATAGAGTAGCTTCTGCTCCTTCGGTATGGTTGCCAGAATTTCATTGATGGACTTCACCGATAATTTCTTTTTTTCCATCAATGCTGCCACATAATTCGGATGACAATCATTAGACGCTGCGATAAAAAATTTAAGGTTGTATCCCCAAGGCGTCATTCTGAAACAATCCTGTATTGTAACATCAATCGCCTCTAATAACTGACTTATATGGTAATTTGCACCACGATTCTCACGCATATACATCGCAAGCAGTTCAATCGGTGTATTGCCGGCTCCCTTTCCCATACCATACAAGGAACCATCCAATAACAAATTACGCTCTATCTTCTTCTCTGCCAATTCTATGCAATTCGCATATCCCAGCTGAAAATTATTGTGCGAATGATATCCCAACGATATATTTTGCTTCAAAGAATCATTGGCTATCTCAAAGTAATGAATCAACTGATTTTTATGCAAAAGACCATATGTATCAACAATGGAAAAGGCATAGGGCTCCACTTCATTTACCAGTTCCAAAAGTGTCGCAAATTCCTCGTCGTCGTAACTGGTAATAGATACCGCCTGCACAAAAACACTGTATCCTAATGCCTTTAACTTCGAACAGAACTCCAATGCCTCTCTCATAATATGCTTTTTAAAAATCACACGGATACCGTCCAGAAAACTTTCTTCTGCCGGTATCACCTTCTCTATGGAACAGGTACCATAATCAATCATACCCACTACCATAGCCTCTTTGCCATCCATTCCCTCAAAGGTACAATTGATGGACTTCACATCCGGAAATATAGTTCTGTTACGGTCATAAACTCTTCGCTCGTCTATAAAACCAATTTCAATAATATCAATTCCTGCACTTACCAAACGCTCAAATACCGTAATGATTTCATCGTAACCGAATTCCCAATCATTTAAATATCCACCGTCACGTAATGTACAGTCTAATAAATTTAATGTACACATGATTATGCTCTCCCGAGAACTACTTCCTTTGGCAATTATTAATACCTTCCCTTATACACTTCGCCATAAACTTAAGCTTAGCTTCCGTCATTCCTGGATATACCCCAATCCAGAATGTTCTCTCCATAGCAATATCCGTATTTACCAACTCGCCCACAACACGATAATACTCTTTACCGCCATTGGGATGATTAGTAAAACAAGGATGCTTAATTAAATTGCCGGCAAACAACATTCGCGTCTGCACCTTATTGCTCTCTAGTGCATTTACGATTTCCGCTCTGCTTACGCCTTCTCTACAGGTAATGGGGAACCCAAACCAACTGGGATTTGAATTATCCTGCGCCTTCGGCAAATATAAAAATTCTTCCAAATCTTTTAACTCATTGTATAAGAATTCAAAATTCTCTCTTCTGCGTCTTGCAAACTCCGGCATCTTTTTAAGTTGTGCACAACCAATAGCCGCCTGCATATCTGTCGCCTTTAAGTTATATCCCAAATGAGAGTAAACATATTTGTGGTCATATCCTTTCGGCAATTCACCAAATTGACCATCGAAGCGATGACCGCACAGATTATCCACACCGGAAGGACAACTACACTCCCTTCCCCAGTCTCTCATAGAACGGATAATTTTGTTTAAAAGAGAGTTATTCGTATAAACAGCTCCGCCTTCACCCATAGTCATATGGTGCGGAGGATAAAAGCTGGATGTACCAATATCACCAATTGTACCGGTCTGCTTCCATTCGCTGTCTATCAATACTTCTGTTCCAAGTGCGTCACAATTATCTTCAATCAACCATAAATTGTGTTTCTCACAAAAAGCCTTAACTGCTACAATATCAAAAGGATTTCCCAAGGTATGGGCCAGCATTACCGCTTTGGTTTTGCTTGAATATGCAGACTCTAATTGCGCTACATCAATATTTAATCCGGGAATGGTAATATCCACAAACACCGGCACTGCGCCGTACTGAACAATAGGTGCTACCGTAGTCGGAAACCCTGCTGCCACAGTAATGACTTCATCTCCTCTTTCGATTCTTCTATCACCTAAAAGTGGTGATGTAAGCGTCATAAAAGCAAGCAAATTTGCAGATGAACCAGAATTTACCAGTGAGCAATATCTCACTCCTAAGTATTTCGCCAAGCCCTTCTCGAATTCTTCGGTATAAGGTCCTGACGTTAACCAAAAGTCTAAACAACTATCAACTAAATTGGTCATTTCTTCGCTGTCATATACGCGGGCAGCATAAGATATTCTGTCGCCTTCGACATAATCAGGCTTCGACATATGATATTTTATACAATATTCTTTTACGGCTTCTAAAATCTTTGCCTTATCCTGTTCCTGCGACATTTCTAAACCTCTCAGTCAATCTTATTAACGTTTGTTTTTCTTATCAGACGAATTGTTGTCAGGTGTCTTTTGAATAACGTTTGATTTAATAACTGTTCCTTTCATATTTCCAACCATCGCTTCTTTACCGACATTAGAAACTTTCTTGTTATTATCCTCAACTTTTCTTCTGTTTGAAGAATGTCTGTCATTTGATACCCTACGCGATGCTGTTCTTCCCGCAATTGTTTTTCCTGATGTAGAGTGATGACTTCTTCTTACGTCAGGTTCTGCAACTATTTCTTCTGCAATTTCAACCTTTGCTTCCTCAGCAACTTCTTTGACAATCTCAGCTTCTACTTCTTCTACGGTTTCCTCGACCATCTCAATCTTTGTCTCATCTACAATTTCTTCTACAGTTTCTGCCTTTGCTTCTTCTGCGATTGCTTCCTC
>CAZQBM010000013.1:17150-43203 GCA_964591945.1 uncultured Lachnospiraceae bacterium
TACAGTTTCTGCCTTCACTTCTTCTGCAATTTCTTCCACTACAGTTTCTGCCTTCACTTCTTCTGCAATTTCTTCCACTACAGTTTCTGCCTTCGTTTCTTCTGTGATTACTTCCGCTACATCTTCAACCTCAACCTTAGTTTCTTCTGCCACAACTTCTTCGACCGCTTCAACCTTGGCCTCTTCTGCCACAACTCCTTCGTTCGCTTCCGTTTTCACTTCTTCCGAAGTCACTTCTGATGTCTCAACAGGTTTCTTTCTTCTGCTGCGTGAAGGTTTCTTTACTTCTGCAGGTTGTTCCTTAATAACTGTTTCCTCAATTACTGCATCCGTCTTCTCAATTTCAACTTTTTCTTCTTTTGCTTCAACCTTCTCGTTATTTACCTCAACAGGTTTCTTTCTTCTGCTACGTGAAGGTTTCTTTACTTCCGCAGGCTGTTCCTCTGAAACCATTGTCTCTGCCACTATTTCTTTGATTACAGTTGTTTCTGCGTTCTTAACGACGGGAGTTTCCTCCACTGCTTTTTTACGTCTGGTTCTTGAAGGTTTTTTAACTTCAGCAGTCTCCTCCACTTCATTTTTAACTACAGTTTCAACGTCTTCTTTTACCGTTGTCACTTTCTTTTTAGCGTTTTTCTTCTCAGAAGTTTTCGCCTTTACTTCCTCACCCCGGTTTTCTTTTTCCTCAATCACAGGTGTTTCAATCTTATTCTCAGACTTTTTATCTGCTTTATTATCAATACCACTTCCCTTTACTGCAGCATGCGCTTCTTCCACAGACTTAAATCGGATAGGCGCAGTCTTTACCGCAGCTGTTGCTTCAGCGTATTCTACATCATCCCAAATACTTCTTGATCTGGATACATGAATCTCTGCTTCCTGTGAAACCACTGCCACTTCAGTGTCAGCCAAATCAACAACAGGCTGTACAATCGGCATTTCTGTATTTTCAACCGTATTTATTACAGGCTGCTCCTCTGCAACAGACGTAGGAACAACTACCTCTTTTGGAATTGAATTTCTACGAATCTGCTTTCTAACCGGCGGCGTAGGCACTGCCTGGACAGTTGCCTGAAGTTCTTCCTCTTTCTTCACAGACTGTGTTGCCGGCACATTTGCCGCTACAGACGCTGCAACCACAGCTCCTTCTGCTACCTTCGGTACCTCTTTCACAGGCGGTACAGGCGCTGCTGTTGTCTTTACCTCTTCTGCCGGTTTATCATCTTCCTTCACCACTTTCTCTTCGTGATATTCCTGCTCTGTATTTACATTCCAAATATTAGATTTATCTTTGGTTCCGTTTATGATATTTTTAACGGTTTCAAAAGCTGTAATCATGGAATGGTCCATATTATTGTATCTGTGCTGTCCGTTTCTTCCCACACAATATAAGTTCTCAAAACCATCCAAATAGGTACGAACCTCATCAAAACGTGCATACGTATCAAAATATGCAGGGTATGCCTTCTTAACAGCTACTTTATGCGCATCAAGCACCTTTGCACTTTCGGATAAAATACCCATATGAATTAATTCTTTGGTTGCAAATTCAATCCACTCATCATCCGTCATATTCCAATAGCGGTCACCTTCGTTGCAGAAATATTCCAAACCAACCCATACGGTTTTCTCCGGATTTTCAAGAAGGTAAGGAGACCAGTTATTAAAAATCTGGATACGTCCCATTTTAATTCCGGGATCCTGTACATAAATCCAAGTATCGGGAATTACATTTCCAAGTGTTCTCATATATGTAGTGTTGCTGATACGCAACTTCGGTACCAAAAGTCCAACAGTAACAAAATCGCGATAAGGAAGCTTGCGCGCCACTTCACTTACATTATTCGGCACATTGCTCATACCGATAATCAAGTCTTTAATGGGCATAGATGAAATTACAATATCTGCTTTTTCTTCAATTGTAATTCCGTCTACGGCACAAGTAACGCTTTCCACCTGATTTCCGTTAGTGTTAATACGAATAACACGGCAGTTATAATGAATAGAACCACCCATTGCTTCGAAATCAGCTGCAGCACATTCCCACAACTGGCCGGGACCTAACTTGGGATATTTGAAAGCACCGATTAAAGATGTGTTAATATCTTTTGCCTCTTTATGAAAAGCCTTGCGTGTTGCATCTTTTACAATTTCAGTAATGGACAGGCCCTTGGTTCTCTGTGCTCCCCAGGAAGGATCGATTTCCCTGGGATGACGTCCCCAAAGTTTCTCGGTATATCCCTCAAAGAACATAGAATAAAGTTTTCTGCCGAACTGATTAATATAAAAGTTCTCCAGACTGTTTACGGGTTTCTTGGCTACCATACTTCCAAGATAACTGAAGCCGGCCTGCATTGTAGTTCCAAAGCCCATATTTTTGATAGTATCCATATTCATACGAACCGGATACTCAAAGAATTTTCTCTTGTAGTAAATATGCGAAATACGACTACGATTCAGCATAACACGGTCAACCTTCTCAGGATCGGGACCTCCCTGTTCCAGAGGCACATTTCTGCTTAACTTATCATCATCATACGCAGGCGCACCCTGCATGGGCATAATCTGTTCCCACCAGTCGTTTACCTCCTGTGATTTAGAGAAGAAACGGTGTCCGCCGATGTCCATACGATGTCCGTTATAAACTTCCGTTCTGGAAATACCTCCTACATAAGACGATTCTTCCAGAATTGTCACTTCATATTCATTGGACTGCTTTAAAAGCTCGTATCCTGCCGTAATACCTGCCGGTCCTGCTCCAATAATGATAACCTTCTTCATAATCGTTTGTTGCTCCTTTCTAAAAACCCCTAATACCCTCTACTATATTTCAACTGTCTTATTTTTCTTTTCGCGTTTTAATTCTTCTTTTTCGCGTTTTGCTTCTTCCTTCTCGCGTTTTAACTCTTCTTTTTCACGCTTCTGTTGCTCGGACTTTTCTTTTTTAAGCGTCTCTTCCCTGTTTTGACGCCTTTCACTTACTTCATCCAAAAGTCTCTCAATCAGCATTTTCTTAACGAAAACGTCATAGCTTAAATAACATATATAAGCAAATAATCTCAAATACTCTGCATCTTCGCCTTCTTCCTCCGAAAAAGTCCCTTGTGCTACTTCATAAGTTGTTCGCAAGTCCTCTTCCAGTTTCGGCATTTCCAGCATTCCCTGCTTGAGAATCTCCTCGTAAATATCTGTCACTTTCAGCTTGCTTTCTTCCGCAAAATATTGTTCCGTTATCGGATTTAAAAGTGTCTCAATATCGCTGATGGTCAAAAAACTTTTAAAATAATAAACAAAAATCAGAACCATCATATGTTCCCTGGAATATTTCTTCTTCACAGGCGGCGGTAACAAATCATTCTTGGCATAATTATTAATCATAGTTTTGGTTAAGATCTTCTCCTCTGCCTCGCCTTTACGGACGGTGCTTCGAAGTTTCTCATCCATGAATGTGGTTACCTGGTCCATGTACAAGTCTATATTCGGGATATCATTGGCTCTGATTTTCATAATATCCTGCATCTTATCTATTATTTCATTTAAGATTTCTTCAGTATTCATTTTCATTGTAATTCCGCCCCTTTTATCGTACCGCATAGATACTCCATTTAATTATATAGTAATTAAAACTACTTGTAAAGTCTTGCTGGTAACACAATATTACTGTTTTGTGCATTTATGACAGATTTATGACATGGTTTTTGATACTTTTTTGCTTCTTTCGCAGTATGCGGAAGTAATTGATATATTTTGCTCTTTACTGTAACACTTTAATATGTTAAAATATCGTTATCGTAAAGTGTAAAAGTTTTAAAGTATAAAAATCACAAGAGGCTATTTTATAAATAAAAAGGGGTGTACAACTATGAATAAAAAATTAAAAACCGAAGCGGTTGATCAACTTTTTGATGCAATTCTTTGTTTGCAAAGCAAGGAAGAATGTTATAACTTTTTTGAAGATTTGTGTACCGTAAACGAATTACTTTCTCTCTCTCAGAGACTTGCTGTAGCAACCATGCTTCGCGACGGCAAAACCTATATGGACATCGCTGAAAAAACCGGTGCTTCCACTGCTACCATCAGCCGTGTAAATCGTTCATTAAACTATGGTTGTGACGGATATGAATTGATTTTTGAAAGAATGAAGAAAGACGAATAACAGTTGACATAATACAAACGCAAAAAGAGACTTCAAAACGAAGTCTCTTTTTGTATGCATAAATAACAATATCACTCTATATTCGCACTTGCAAACCAATCTCTATATACATTATCCATGAATTTCCATCAAATCCATCGGATTTACATAATTTCCATTTTCAAGTATCTGGAATGAGAACTTGGCATTGTTTCCGGTTACTTCAAACAGCAATGTACCGCGTAATACTTCATCCCCTACTTTAACCTTAGGCGTTCCTTTAAACAAATATACCGATACATATCCGTTTCCGTGATCAATCATAACAGACGTGCCATCCGCACCCGATTCTACCGACTTTACTTCTCCTGCGCCTGCTGCCACAATCTGAGTCTCTTTCTTGACGCCAAAAACAACGGTAGGAATTTCCTGCTCTATAATATTTTCATCAACTTCCGCATCCTCATTGTTCGTATTTGCATCCGTTTCCGCATCATCATCCGTCACTTGCCCGGTTCCTTCTATTTCAGTTGCAATAATAATCGGTTCCGACTCAATCGTGATTACCTTACCACTTACCGGAAGGCCAGTGGGTACCTTCTTCTGCGCCTGTGCTTCTTCTTCCTCTATCCATGCGGTTAACTGGTTGCTAAGCAATGTTACCTTCTCACTTAATTCCTTCTTCTCTAACTCATACTGTGTCTGCATCTCTGTTTTCTCATTCTGCAGTGTCTTATTATCATTCACCAGATTGATTGTACATATAAACATTCCCACAACACAAAGTAACATTACACCAATACAAATCATAAGGATTCTGATAACCTGCTTTTCAGTAAGTTTCTTCTTTTCTTTTGTCATTGTAAACCCCGTTTCCTACTTATCCGCTTTATCATTCTAAACATAAATTTACGGACTAAAATTCATTACCTACAAGCTCTCATTGCAACATAATAAAACAACGCGCAGCCGGATTTTTCCAACCACGCGTCTATTTTACCACAAAATATTCATTTTGTCTTTATATTTTCTCATCGCTACCATGATAAGCAATTCGAATAATATCATCAATGCTTGCTTCCTCAATGGAAACATCCTTAATTTCCTTCGCCAAAGAAATCTCTTCTATGAGTTGCGCTGCCGTAATATCAGCTTTACGAAACCGATATTTTGCAATGTTTCCTTCATGATAAAAAAGCTCTGCTTTCGGATGCACACCAGCCTCACCATCATAAAATTCCACCACCAGCGTTTTAAACGGTGCAATTCGTTCAGTCACTTCCTGTAAAGGACCATCTTCCATCAATTCTCCGTTGTTAATAATAATCAGACGCTCACATAATTCCTGAATATCGCCCAAATCGTGGGTAGTTAAAATAACCGTAGTGCCTTTTACCCTATTAATTTCCTTGATGAATTTGCGGATAGCATATTTACCGTCCACATCAAGACCAATCGTTGGCTCATCTAAAAACAACACCGACGGCGAATGCAGCATAGCCGCAACCAAATCCCCTCGCATACGCTGCCCTAATGACAGCTGGCGCACCGGAATATCAATGATTTCATTGATTCCCAAAATTTCATCCATTACTTTTAAATTCTCTTTGTAGCGTTCATCGGGTATTTGATAAATGCGTTTCAATAATTCAAAGCTTTCTCCGAGACGCAGATCCCAATTCAACTGGGTACGCTGGCCAAAAACCACGCCCAGGTCCATCACAACTTCCTTACGTTTCTTCGCCACATCCTTACCGTTTACCAGAACCTGTCCGCTTGTAGGGTTTAAAATGCCTGACATCATTTTAACCGTTGTACTTTTACCGGCACCATTCGGTCCTATAAAAGCCACAATTTCACCTTTTTCAATGGCAAAGCTCAAGTCTTTTACCGCATGCACCACGGTTTTCTTGCGTACAAACAAATTCTTAATTGCACCACCAAGACCTTTGCCTTTTTTATTTATTTTATAATCTTTCTTTAAATTTTTAACTTCTATCACTGCCATAATTTTACTCCTCCGCTTAGTTTCCCGCACTCTCGTACCGTCTAAGCCCTGCATAAAATACCACCGCTGCCACAGCAAACACCAAAGCACCTACCCCCAAGGATATAAGTGGTGCCACACCGGGCATAAACGTATCCGTCGAAATCCCCATAAGCTCTGCAGCCGGATAAAAGCTCACCCAGCCAATCGGAATAATAAACGTCAATATAAACTGCACACTCTCAGGGTACATTGATAAGGGATACATGGTGGTTTTATCAAAAAGTTCCTGGGTATATCCGCCAAAATCCACAATACTCTTACTCCAAAAACTACTGCTTCCGATAGCAATATACACACCGCCCCTGATAAAAGTTGCACCTACAAGGATGGCAATTAACGCCAATATATTCCTCAGGTTAAACACAAAGCCAACCTGCACGCATCCGTATATGAACACACACACTCCCGGAATCAAATCCGTAATGCCGATTAAATTAAATTGCGTAAAACAAAACTGATATAAAACGCTCATCGGTCGAAGTAAATATCGGTCAAAGTCTCCCTCAATCACAAAATATCCCATAAACCAGCCCTGAACAAAGAAAATCATAGACAATGCGTGGGATATAATCGCTAACCCGTAAAGAAAGGCTAACTGCCCATAATTCCACCCTGCAATGTCACCGAATTCTTTTACCACAAATTGAATGGTGGCAAAGCCTACAATGAACTGCAGCGGATTTGAAATCAGCCATCCTATCATATTCGCAGGATACTCAAACACCGTTAAAATACTTAACTTCAAATATGCTAATGTTACACTTGCATAATGTCTGATACTTGATAACATTCCTCTTCCTTTCTTTTTTATGTTAACCACCCTGTACCATTACTTTCTTCAGGGCATTCTTCTGCAAAACCATAAATAATACAAACAAAGCCACTACCCAAACCAACTGAATTCCAAGCCTTGGCAGAATATTACTCATCTCTTCCTTGCCGATATAAATATCCAGCGGCAACTGATAAATGTACACAAAGGGCAGGCAATTCAGAATCGACGCCAGCCAGTCAGGAAAGAACCACAAAGGAATAATACTTCCTGATAAAAGTCTGATCAAATGCTTTTTCACCTGTAAAAGCGGATTCATATTGATTGTTACAAAAGCCCACATAGAGAAACATGCCGCCAGCAACCAATGAATCAAATATGCCATTATAAGACTGATTAAAAACAGTAAAAACGCAGAACCGCTTGCGGGTTTCGGCACCGCAATAAAAATACTTCCGATTAACACAATAGGCAGTAAATTTTGAAAGCAAAGGGCCGTCAACTTACCGAAATCTTCAAAAAAGAAAATTCCGTAAAGATTAATGGGTTTTAGCATCTCTACAGCAATAGTTCCCTTTTCCACGCTGCGCATGACCCTTTGTTCCACATCATTCATAAAAAACACCGACATCGCCGTAGATACAACGGTATAGATATACATCTGTTCTGCCGCAACACCTTGCACCACGGTTTCTCCGGCATACAAAGCCCGCCAAAAGAATGCAGCCGCAAACATAATAATGCACTGCATCAGAATGTTTCCGTACACATCATAATGGTATGCCAAACTCTTCTGTATACGAATTTTATAAACATAAAAATATGCAGTTATATTTTTACGTAAGTTCATGCGTCTGCGTCTCCTTTCTTACATAACTTAATATTTCATAAAAATCATAAGATGATTATCATATAAACTCTGCGCTATTCTGTCCCCTTGCGTATCTGCGTCGGTGTACATCCCCTGCATGCACGCAATGATTCCGCAAAATAACTTGCACCGGACATTCCCACCTCATAAGCAATCTCCGTCACGGACAGGTCCGTATCTTTTAACAGTTGTACTCCCTTCTCCACGCGGTAATGTCGCAAATATTCCATAGGCGACATATTAGTATATCTTCGGAATAACTCCGTGCACTTATTTTTGCCGATGCCTGCATTTACACAGATATCATGCAAAGTGATTTTTTGATCATAATTTTGATATAAATAATCAAGCATTTTCTTGATTAAAATCAAATTCTCATCCTTATGTGGTTCTTCTGCCTTTATGGCAACATTTCTGTATAATTCTCCCCACAAACGATAGACTGCCGATAAAATATCCGCCTCACCGTTTTCCTGCAATGAACAATCGTATACGTCCTTGACACCTGCAAGCACCAAACGCTGCCAGGGCACCTGCTCACTTAATAAAAGATAGGCCAATTCCTTGGCATTCAGTATGGGATTCACCATCTTAGATGCCATATGTTCCGTTGAACAAAGAATGGTCGGCGGAAAAATCACGCACAAAAGTGTACAGCCCAGATTAGCATTGCAAATCAGATGCATATGTTTTGCATTCACAAAAATCCCCTCGCCGGCTTTCATCACAATATGCTCACCGTCCACAAAATATCCAATATCGCCCGCAAGCACATAAATAAATTCCAAATCCTCATGCCAATGCAAAGAAATATCCGAAAAACAGCAATTGGCCGGAATTGTATTTTTTCTGATAAAAACAGGAAATTCCGGATTGTCATAATGCAACACTTCCGAACCATCACTTTTGATATCTGCCATAGTTGCTTCCTTTCTTTTAATGTAATGTACCTGTACCCACCATCACATTCTCCAACAAGCGAATCAAAATCCGTTTTAATATTAACAAATTTCTTCCTGCATTCCTATAGATATTATCATAAAATCTATAACAATCTTCCTTCCAAAAAGAAAGGGCGTATTCTAAAAACATGCCCTTTTCCAACTTTTTATCTCTTTACTAACTCCTCAATTGCCATACGATAACCGTCAAAACCATATCCGTAAAAGGTTGCCACACAAGCGCTTCTTACATAAGAAATCTTGCGGAATTCTTCCCTTTCGTCCACGTTGGACAAATGAACCTCCACCGTAGGAATTGACACCGCTTTGATTGCATCAAGAATCGCCACACTGGTATGTGTATAAGCCGCGGGATTAATTACGATACCATCATAAACGCCGTAAGCTTCCTGGATTTTATCTACGATACTTCCTTCATGGTTGGACTGGAAGCAGGTAATCTCCACGCCGTTATCTGCACCCGCCTTTTCACAAAATTCCACCAAAGCTTTATAATCCTGCGTTCCGTATATATTCTTTTCACGAATGCCCAGCATATTTAAGTTTGGGCCGTTGATGACTAAAATTTTCATTGTGCTCTCCTGCATAATATATTTTTACAATATCTTCATCGTTTAATGTTCGATGTGTGGTTTACATAACATTAGCATATCTATTAAAACGACTCTATAATCGTATCAATCAATCCTTCTATATTATCTTCTTCTACCTTCAAATGTACATCTGCCAAGTTTACATAAATCTGATATCTTGTTTCATACAACTTCTGCAGTTTATCCATATTCCCGGACAAAGGACGACCGTCGGTTGCAAGTTTACATAATTCTCTATCAAGAAATACAATCAAGCTGTTTTGCATCATTGCATCACGGTTTTCTTCCCGCAAAACACTTCCGCCGCCGGTGGCAATCACAAGACTCTTTTCCTTACAAAATTCTTTTACCACACGGCTCTCCGCATCGCGAAATGCCACCTCTCCGTATTTTTCGATATATTCCCCGGCAAGCATACCCTCTTTCTTTGCAAACTCCTCATCGGTATCTACAAAGGATCTGCCAAGTTTTTCTGCCAAAGCCTTACCTACGGTAGACTTACCGCTTCCCGGCATACCGATTAACACAATGTTGCGCACCTGTGCTTCGATATCGGCAATCACCTTTTGAATCAACACATCATCACCGGGTTTTACCTTCGGTTCTTCCCCGTAAAAATAACGCTGAGCGAAATAAGCCTGGGCCACCAGCATAGGCAGGCCATTGACATATTTTAAGCCCTTCTTCTTCGCCTGCAAGGTTAGTGCTGTAAGCAGGGGATTGTAAACCACATCCACTACCGCTTCTGCCTTGGCAAACACGTCCAAATCCACCGCCTGCGCCTGCACATTGGGATACATTCCCAAAGGCGTGGTATTCACAATAATCTGCGCATCCTGATATGCTTCCGTCTGGGTATAATCCGCAGTTTTCACATCGCCGAATACTTCGCTGATATTGACACCGCTTCTTGATACCACAACAATCTCAGACGCACCTTCCTGTCTTGCCACATACACTGCGGTTTTGGCGGTACCGCCGCTTCCTAAGATAGCCACTTTTTTATCCGTAAAATATATACCGACCGCGGTAGCCATATAGAGAAAGCCCAGACAATCCGTATTGTAGGCATATAAGGTACCCTCGCGGTTGACCACCGTATTCACGCTGCCGATTGCCTTAGACACCTCATCCTGCACGCAGTAGGGAATCACCGCCTCTTTGTAAGGAATGGTAACATTCATCGCCGTAAAATCTTTCGCCTTCATAAAAGCATCGATTTCTTCTCTCGGCACCTCGTTTAAAATATAATCGCCAATGCCAAAAGCATTGTGTATCTGCGGTGAGAAACTGTGCTTTAATGTTTCTCCCAAAAGTCCGTATTTCATACTTCCGTATAACACCCCATAAATTCAAATTCTTCCGTGCCGTGTTCGAGCTGAGCAAATAAATTAAATACCGCCTGATCGTATACAGAAATATCCAAGTCAAAGTAAAACATAAACTCAAAATCTTTATTGGGAATCGGTCGACTCTCTAACTTGGTTAAGTTAATTCCCAAAGCAGAGAATTTAGCAATCATCTCATACAAAGAACCGGGCTTGTGGGGCAAGGTCATCATAAGGCTGATTTTCTTTGCTCCGGGGTAAATCTCCAGTTTCTTTGAAATACAGATAAACTTGGTGTAATTGTTCTCGTTATTCTGGGTGTTTTCTTCCAAAATCTCTAACTGGTAAAGTTCTGCACACTGTTTGGAAGAAAGTGCCGCTACGGAATTGTCTGCGCTTTCAGATACCATTCTTGCAGCAACCGCAGTATTCTCACAGGGAATCACTTTAACATCCATATTGGCAAGCATTTCACTACACTGTCCCAAAGCCTGCTCGTGGGAATAAATCACCTTAATATCACTTTTCTTGGTGCCCGGCTTAGCCATTAAGCAATGATTAATCTTTACTTTTACACTGTTTACAATATAAAAATGGTGCTTGCTCATCAAATCATAATTGGCAATTACAGAACCGCGAAGACTGTTCTCGATGGGTAAAATACCATACTGGCAAAGTCCCTGTTCTACCGCAGAAAATACGCCTTCAAAAGAATTAAAATATACGATGGACGGTCTTTCAAATAACTTCTCGCAGGCTGACATGGAATTAGCGCCTTCGATACCCTGGCACGCTACGGTTGCACGCTTGGGGAATACCTTCGGTGTTTCTTCCAAAGCCTTCTTAATTTTATCACCGATTTCAGACGTCTGATAAAGGTAGTCCGCCTGATAAGCTCTGGATACATCAAACAATGTAGTATAGAGAATCTTAATATAGCCTGCCATATCGTCGGCTTCATTCTCGGTGAGACGATTGATGATCGCACGCTCTCTTGCTGTGTTCAGAATGGGAAGATTCTCACTCTTCTTAACCTTGGCAACTTCCATTGCCAAATCCATACGCTGCTTGAACAAATCCACCAATTGATCGTCCAACGCATCTATTTTTTTTCTAACATCACTTAAATCCATGATTACATCTCCACTTTATGTAAACTTTATTTATATATTCTGCTTGATTACATTACTATAATTCATCCGTCTTTTATTTATGTAAACCATCAGATATGCTTCCTTTTATGCCTTAATCGCCCATCGAAGTTTGGTTGACTTCGCTCTGGGATTTCTTGCGCATTCCGCAGCAGTCGGTCTGATTACCTCATCAGAAACCTCGCTGTAAATACCTTCCTTAGCAAGCTGTTTAAAAGACTTCTTCACCAATCTGTCCTCGCCGGAATGGAAGGTAAGAATTGCCACCCTCGCACCGGGATTTAATACGTCCGGAAGTTTTTCCAAGAATTCATATAGAACTTCAAACTCGCTGTTTACATCAATTCGCAGTGCCTGAAAAACCCTTGCACAGGATTTCTTCACCACTTCTGTGCGCTCCTTTGCCGGAACATATACCAATGCCTTCTCAATAGCCTTTTTCAAGTCAGTTGTTGTCTCGATATACTTCCCTCTTCGCATATCATCAAATACAACCTTGGCGATTTCAACCGCATAAGGTTCGTCCGAATTTTCCTGCATCATATATACAAATTCCTCACGGGTAATATTTTTAAGACGCTCAGCCGCTGACTCACCCTGTTTGGGATTCAGTCGCAAATCCAAGGGGCCGTCCACCTTATAAGAAAACCCTCTCTCCGGATTGTCAATCTGCATAGACGATACGCCTAAATCAGCCAATACAAAATCAAATTTCCCGGCTTCTCTGCTCACTTCATCAATTTTAGCAAAATTTATATGCTTAATGGTTAAAATATCTTCTCCAAAGCCCTGGGCTTCCAATCGTGCTTTGGTCTTTACGCTTTCGATGGGATCAATGTCTAACGCATACATATGCCCGTTTCCGTTCAGGCACTGTAACATTGCCTTGGTGTGCCCACCATAACCTAATGTGGCATCCAAACCACGTTCTCCGGGTTGGATTTTTAACACATCCAGGATTTCATCCACCATAATGGAGATATGCATACCTGCCGGAGTACTGCCTTTTGCAATGACCTTTTCAATGGTATCGGCATACTTCTCGGGATTAGCCTCTTTATACTTTTCGTGAAATCTTTTGGGATGGGTGCCTTTATAGCGTACTCTTCGCTTGTGAGGAACCGCATTGTTATTTTGTGTGTTCATATAATGCTTTCCTTTTTACTTTACATAACATTTTATTTATGTAAACTTATCTCTATTCTCTTATATATTTGTAGTTGACATAAAAATATTCCATTATGTAAACTTTATCGCATTTGCTTTATTGTCGATACAGTTAACATAAAATATTTTTATTATGTCAACTATTAGTGTCAGTTTTATAATTATTGTAATTAACATAATTCGTATTTGTTATGTTAACTTTGTCATTTCTGCAACAACAAATCATACAACGCCACTGCCGCAGCCGCTTCTACACAAGGTAAAGCTCTGGGCACGATGCAGGGATCGTGGCGACCTTCGATTTGGAAGTTTACTTCTTTTTTGTCACGGAAATTAACCGTATCCTGCGCCTTGTAGATGGACGGCGTAGGTTTTAATGCCACGCGGAATACCACTGGCATACCATTGGTAATACCGCCCTGAATTCCGCCGGAATTATTTGTCTTAGTTTTCACAATATCACCGTCTAAATAAAAGGCATCGTTACACTGGCTGCCGCGCTGTTTTACACCATCAAAGCCCATGCCGAACTCAATACCTTTTACCGCAGGCACACCGAACATCACATGGGAGATACAACTCTCCACGTTGTCATAGATGGGCTCACCCACGCCTACTGGCATGCCCGTAAAAGCACATTCCACAATTCCGCCTACGGAGTCGCCTTCTTTGGCAACCTGTGTCATAAAATCCACCATCTGCACTCCTACTTCCGAACTCAATGTAGGAAACTCGCCCGGCTCATAGGTTTTAGTATTTATGTTAACCAAATCATACTTTTCATCCTGAATTTCTCCAATGGATAAAATATGCGAATATACGTTAATTCCCTGCTGTCTTAAAAGTTGGATACATACCGCTCCCGCAAAACACAAAGGCAGAGTCAAACGGCCTGAAAACTGTCCGCCACCGCTTTTATCCTGAAAACCATTATATTTTACCCAAGCCGCATAATCCGCATGTGACGGTCTTAAATTCCCCTGCAATTTATCATAATCGCCGGAACGTGTATTGGCATTCTCAAAAATTGCGCAAAGGGGCGCACCGCAGGTAGTATCTCCCACCAAACCGCTTAAAATTGTGGGTGCGTCCGCTTCCTTTCTTGCTGTGGAGTATGCATTTTTACCACCGGCACGGCGGTCAAGAAATCTCTGCACTTCCTCCAAATCAATTTTTAAGCCGGCAGGAATACCGTCCATTACCACGCCAAGTCCCTTTGCATGAGACTGACCGAAAATCTGCACTTTTAATTTGCTTCCGAATGTGGATGACATCTCATCACCTTTTCATACATTATGTAAACTTGTATGCCTTTCAAATTATATCTTTCTTTTCTCATGATTTTACTCTTTATAATATCCCAAACCTTCTACCAAATCCCTGATTTCATACATATCTTCCTTTGGCCCGGTTACATGAAGCAACGTATTATCCACCCGGACAAATAAAGAATAATTTGTGTCTGTATAGACTTCCGAAATCGTATAATTAGACTTTTTTACTTCTGTTGCTACGGTGAATTCTGCCAACGTACCTTCATATATAGTTTCAAAGTCTTCCTTACGATCACCATAATCATAAAATAACAATGTCCACTTATTTGTTAAAAAATCAACACAAGCACTGACACCATCCAGTTGGGCACTTGAATAATATTTTTCATCATAATATCCGTTTTGCACCAGATAGTCTTTCACACCATCCACAGTCTGCGGCGTCATTTTCGAACAGCCGCAAAGCATAGTAAGCATGAATAAAAATATGCCTAAAACTTTAATTCCCTTTTTCACACAACAACACTCCTACTAAACTATTCTTCACTTACTCCAACAATGCTTTTTATATCCGCAACTACATCATCAAAATACTTATACTTCACAATCCAAGCAACTCCAACAAAGACAACGGCAAAGATAGCAAAAAAGTACTTACTTGATAACAATGCAATTAATACAAAGAAGACGGCAAGTATATAAATTACATAATAGGTCGGCTTATTAATTACTTTGAGATGAATCTCTGAATTCTCCCTATCTTTCTCCACGATTTCACCCTTAAGTCTTAAGAAGTTATTCACATTTCTTGCACTGTCCCACACAAAAGTATTCTGCGAAATTTTATCTCCCCAGAAATAATAATCCGTCACTCCAAGCTTGTCCTCTATTTTCACTTTCGTTCTGACTTTTTGATTCAATTTATCAATGGTAATGTCCGCCGGACTGTTCACTGAAATTACTTTTTTCATCGATTATCGCTCCACTCTTTTATTGGATAAATTATCTTTATGCGCCTTCTTTTTAACACTCGATGGGGCATATCGCCCCACCGGTGTATGTTTGGAATCTTTACACAAGTTGTCCCGGTAATTTTAACTTCTCTTTGTACGGATACTGCTTATCATACTCATCTGCTTTCGCTTCATCAATAAGATATCCTGCAGGCGGTCCGTATTCGCCGGTAATCCCTGCCAGATATCCCGGAATCAGTTCCTTGCACAAGAAGAATGATGCGTCTACATCTTCCGACAATCCGCGATAGCGAAGTCCGAATTCCGATGCGTAAGTAAAACCACTCTTTCCGTAAAAATCAATATTACCTTCAAAACACAATGCACCTGCGCCCATTTCTTTGGCTTTTTCAATAGTATAGTCCAAAAGAATCTTGCCATAGCCCTGACGCTTCAAATCATTAGCAATGCAAATAGGTCCCATGGTCATAATGGGAATTTCTCTGCCGTCGTCTGCCTGAATGCTTGCACGCACAAAGACATTCTGACCGATGATTCGGCCATCCTTCTCCATTACAAAATCAAGCTCCGGAACGAAATCCTTATCACTTCGCAGACAACGAAGCAGGTAATGCTCGTAGCATCCCGGGCGATACACATTCCAAAAAGATTCTCTTACTAAATTCTCTACCTCTGCATGGTCTGCAGGCGTTTCCAAACGGATGATATAGTCATTTTTATTCATTATTTATTCTTTCCCTCCTGATGATTGTTGACTACAGTGCTGGGAGGTTACGATTTGATTGTCTTCATAACCTCCCGGTTATTCCACAGTCTCTAAGGTGTTGTTCTTTCTCAAACAGCAATCTCCTTTAAATAAAATATTTATAATCACGCCGTAAAGCAGAATTAACTGTGATAAATTAAAATATAGTGCTCAGACAAACTGAAAGTGGTTCTATAAACTACCTTTCAATTATTCGCAGTACATACATATAGTTCCATTTGATAACTGAAAGCCATTCTTTTCGTAAAACCTAGCCGCTGGTGCATACTCACTTGTATAAAGAACAATTCCCGCAAGTCCTTTTTCTTTACTGTAATCTTTAACTGCATTTAATAGCTGTTTACCTATTCCATGCCCTTGTCGTTCGGGAAGTACTGCCATCTCATTAATGTAAATCTCTTCTTTGCTTCCAGAAATCTTACAAAGTGCAAATATACATCCTAACACTTCGCTATTTTCTTCATATACATACCCAACAAATCTTTTCTGCTCAAATAAATCTTGAAGATATTCTGTTGCATTTTCTGCTGTCCAATCTATTCCCCAATGCTCCATAGGGAATGCTTTTGAATAAATCATGCCACATTGTGCTAAGTCGTTTTGTTTCATAATTCTAATCATTTAGTACCTCTCCTACAACTTCAAATTTTGCTTTCTATTTCGCCATGCACTCATTCGGAATCCGCCCTTCGGGCTTCTTCCTCATGTACGGCGTCGCCGTATACAGATGAAATCGAATATGTCTGCCTGTGAGCAAGCTCCCGACAGCCAATTCGGTTCATCTGTGCATGGCTCATGCTCAACTTCAAATTTTCCTAACTTTTTTCAGAAATCCATTGCTTTGCCCAAGCAAACAATGTATCGGACATCGGAATAAAATCTACCGTGCCACCTTTTTTTAGACTTATAAATGTATTGATAATGGCTTGTTCATTCGGCATTGCAACCGTGAGCAACTCTTCTTGAAGTTTCATATAGTTCCCAGTCTGCCAAAAGACAATTGCCTGTACAACAAAAGATGCCGATTTATATAAATCTCGCAAAATATCTTCACTTTTTTCATGGAGCATATTGTGAACACATCCGTGGTATATATTACAGGCACCGATTTTGATTGCTCTGTTCACGGCACTTTCATCAATAACTGACATCACCTCTTCAAGGCTTCCCTTGATTGGTTTGGTGTCATGGCAAAACTGGAACAGGTCAGATGGCTCCCAATTCATAATTTCCTTTTTTCCTGAAAGGAAACCACAAATCAGTTCCCTATGAGGCAGGGTATCCAGCATATTATTATATGTTTGAATGTCCATAGCAGATAATTCATCCAGAATTACAACAATGTCAATGTCGCTTGTTTCTGTTGCTTCACCACGACCATAACTGCCTTGCAAACCAACAAACCACACACGGTTTTCAAATTTATGATGTAACTTTTGCAAAAAGTCATTTATCCAAGTAGTAATATCTATCATCTTAATAACCTCATAAGATTTAAATTCATCTCTCAATTATACTCACCGGTTTACGGAAATTTCGTCCTCATAGAATTCTATACTGTAATTTCAATTTGATTCTGCTCAATACCTATTATGCAACTTTCATAATATCCATCGCCTGTCGTTCTTGGTCCACTTATGACCTCATATCCATCGTTTTTTATTTTTTCTGTAAGTTCGTCAACAGCTTCCTTACTTCCAAGACTAAAAGCAATATGAATATAACCGGTACGTGCTCTTCCCTTTACAGTATCTTCCATTACCGGTTTCTTCATAATCTCCAATCGGGCACCGTCATCAAAACTCAAAAAATAAGAGTAAAAATCTGTAGTCTCATTATGATACCCAATATTAGATTTTGCATTAAAATACTTAACAAAAAATTCTCTCGTTGCTTCTAAATCATTCACATACATTGCAATATGTTCTATGTGCATCATTCACCTCTATATCAATGTTTCCACTACTCTCCAAGCACCCTTTTATAATCCTCAAAGAATCCCGGATAAGACTTATTCACGGCCTCCGCTCCATGGATTGTCACCGGATCCGTAGCTCTTACTGCCGCTACCGCAGCTGACATAGCAATACGGTGGTCTCCTGCGCTGTCTGCTTCACCGCCGGTATATTCCTTCACACCGTCAATGTATAAGTTCACCTTACCGTTCTCTTCTACGGCTCTTAAATCCGCACCAAGTGCCTGTAACAAAGCCTTAGTCGTTTCTATACGATCGCTTTCCTTAATGCGAAGTCTACCCGCATTCTCAAACACGGTAGTACCTTCTGCCAATGCCGCAACCACGCACAGAACCGGAACCAAATCGGGAATTTCGGATACTTCTGCGCGAATGGCTTTTAATTCCTTCTGTTTTACGGTAACAGAGGTCTCTTCTATTGTAACTTCTGCACCGAATTTCTTCAATATATTTAAAATTTCCTTATCGCCTTGGGGGGATGTGGCATCAATCTCTGTTACGGTCATCTCACCTGCGATAGCACCCATGCACAAGAAAAACGCCGCATTGGACCAGTCCCCCTGGGCCTGCATTTTATCCGGCGCAACATACTTCTGATTTCCGGGAATATGATAGCCTTTTTCAGTAGGCTCCACCCGGATACCAAACATATTTAAAACATCCAAAGTAATATCAATATATGCCTTGGATTCCAGTTCTGTAGTTAACATAATGTCGCTATCATCTTGTAACATAGGCAATGCATACATCAATCCCGTAATATACTGGGAAGAAATATTTCCGGGCAATTCGTATGTCCCCGGTCTCAATTCCCCGCTCACTTCCAAAGGAATAAAATCGCTTGAAATCACTGCTCCGTTTGCACGCATACATTCGCATACCGGACCAAAAGGACGCTGTGGTAATTTGCCGTGTCCCTCCATGGTAAATTGTTTACATAAAACAGATGCAACAGGTAAAAGAAATCTCGCCGTCGAACCGCTTTCATTGGGATTTAAATGGGCTTTATCACATTTTTCACCTGATAAAATTCCCGCAATAGGGTTTACATAAATAATCTTATCTTCTACTTTAATATCCGCGCCCATTGCATTTAGGCAATCAATGGTTGCCTTCATATCATCCGATAAAATATTAGTCTTAACAGTAGACGCTTTATCTGACAACGCCGCCGCAATCAGCAGTCTGTGTACGTAAGATTTAGACGATATTGCCTCTATTTCACTTATGCATTTTTTCGCCGGGGTTAATGTAATATCCATGTTGTTCCCTTTCTATCGCTATCTTTTGCAAAACCAATTCATACATTGATATTCTATCTACATATAACACTGTGCCATTACATTCATTGTCTCAATTTGCTTATTTGTATTTATCATAAAAGTAATGTTGCGTAGATATTTTCATTCCATAAAGAACCGTGTGAAAACGTCGGCACTTAACGAATACAAATGCAATGCCGTATGAGTTTAGTGTCCGCTACGATTTCACTCGAGCGAGAGCGCGTTCTGTTGGAATGTAAAATAATCTACGCGACAATTTATATAACGCCCATACAAATAAGCAAATTGAGACTTAAAATTAAACTCCGCTATTCACAATGTACGCAATCCACTCATCCATGGTCATATCCTGAATAATGGAATTACCGATGGTCTCCGGCAAAAGCACACTAATTTTCTTGCCGGCACGCTTTTTATCCGAAATAGCCTGCTCTGCCAAATCTATAAGGGTATATTCGCAGGAGATAGGCAGATTATAATTCTTCAATGTTTGAATCAGGCGCTCTGACATAGTATTGTCTAAGCCATTTGCCTTCTCATACGCCTTGGTTACCACTACCATACCAATGGCCACCGCACTGCCGTGGGGCACTTCGTAATTGCTTAATTTCTCAATGGAATGACCGATTGTATGACCGAAATTAAGAAGTTTACGCACACCGGTATCAAATTCATCTTCGCCTACGATATCTGCCTTAATCTGCACACATCTTTGCACCATGGCAGCAATATCGAATTCCTTCTTTTCAAACTGTTCAAAAAGTTCCAAATCACGAATCATACCATACTTTACAGCCTCTGCCATACCATCAGAGAATACTTCCGCAGACAAGGTTTTAAAAGTATCCGTATCACACACTACTCTCAAAGGCTGATGGAAGGCTCCCACCAGGTTTTTGCCCTGAGGTAAATCCACTGCTGTCTTTCCACCTACGGAAGAATCAATAGCTGCTAAAAGCGTTGTGGGACACTGTACGTACTCCATTCCCCGCAAAAATACCGATGCCACAAAACCGGTCAAATCTCCGGTTACGCCACCTCCTAATGCAACCAAAAGGTCGGATTTAGAAATACCGTTTTCTGCACAATATGAAAGTACCTGCTCAGCCGTGCTCAAATTCTTCGACTTCTCACCATTGGGAAATACGAAAGACAATACTTCATATCCGCATGCTTTTAATTCGTTGACGCACTTCTCTCCATACAAGGAAAATACAATATCATCGCTTACTACAACTACTTTACAAGGCGCTTTTACCTTGGCAATTTCTTCACCGTAGTGAAGCCCGCTACCAATGATGACTTCATATTCTTTTGTGCTGGTTTTTACTTGTACAATTTGATTCATAACCCATTTCCTTTTTATTATGTCAACTTCTCAAACGTAGTTTTATATTCTTCTTCCCGTAAATTGTCGTTCTCTTTGCATACACGTCCCTCAGCAAGCATTTTATGTAAACTATCATAATCCTCTGCCGCCAAGACATCACGATAATCCTGAACATTCTTGATGAAGACATCCAACTCTGCCAATAGATGCTCACGGTTCTCCGCAAACAGCTCCGTCCACATATCTTCGTTCAGATATGCAACTCTTGTCAAATCCTTAAAACTACCCGCCGAGAAACCGTATCTCTTCTCGCATGTAGGACTCTTAATATACGCACTGGACACCAAATGTGCCATCTGGGAGGTATAAGCGATTACCGCATCGTGCTCCGCGGCCGTCGTTACTCTTATTTTACCAAAACCAAGCTTTAAAAAGAAGTCTTTTGTTTCCTCAAACAACGCTTCATCTGTATTATGATCCTTACAAAGAATCATAGTTGCATTGTTAAACAACCCAAAAAAAGAAAACTGATAGCCGGACTTCTCAATGCCTGCCATAGGATGACCACCGATAAAATGCACGCCCCGGGCCTCGCAGAAATCCGAAAGTTCCTCGCACACACTGCCTTTAATTCCGGTACTGTCCACCAAAACCGCGCCCTTCTTCATAAAAGAAATATTATCTTTTACATACTCAATATTTCTTCTTGCATACAAATTTAAAATCAGCAAATCACACTCTTTTAAGGTATCTGCATTTAATTCACCATGAATGACATCCTCAGCAATCGCCTGCTCTACAATATTTTTACTTCTGTTGCAGGCATAAATCCTGCAAGTTGTGGTTTCACGGACCGTCTTGGCCATAGAACCTCCTATGAGACCCAGGCCGACGATTCCTACTATTTTTATCATAATTTTAAGATATCCTCTCTAATCAACTGTACGCCGCGGTTAATTTCTTCAAATGCCGCAGGAGTAATGGACTGCTGGCCATCGCACCATGCCTTGGCAGGATCGTTATGAACTTCAATAATCAGGCCGTCTGCCCCTGCTGCAACGGAAGCATAGCACATGGACTTCACATATTTAGAATACCCCGTAGAGTGTGAAGGGTCAATGACGATAGGCAAATGCGTCTTTTCTTTTAAAACAGGCACTGCTGAAATATCCAAGGTATTTCTTGTTGCGGTTTCGAAGGTTCTGATTCCGCGCTCACAAAGGATAACATCTTCATTGCCGCCTGCCATAATATATTCCGCACTCATCAATAATTCCTGAATGGTGCTTGATAAACCTCTCTTTAAAAGAATCGGTTTCTTGGTATGGCCAAGTTCTTTTAACAACTGGAAGTTCTGCATATTTCTTGCACCAACCTGGATAACATCCACATCCTCGAACAAATCAAGCTGGGACAAATCCATAATTTCGGTAACGATTGGAAGTCCCGTTTCTTTTTTTGCTTCTAATAAAAGCTTGATACCATCGCCGCCTAAACCCTGGAATGCATAGGGTGAAGTACGGGGCTTGAATGCACCGCCGCGAAGCATTGTTGCGCCTGCGGCTTTTACCGCCTTGGCAATGCCGATAATCTGTTCTTCTGTCTCTACGGAACAAGGGCCCGCAATCATTGCAAAATGTCCTGCACCGATTTTGGTATTCTCAACGGTAACTTCAGTATCCAAAGGATGGAACTTACGGTTCGCAGCCTTGTAAGGCTCCTGAATACGCTTAACGGTATCTACAATTTCCATAGCGGATACTAAGTCAATATCCACTTTAGAAGTATCACCTACCAGACCCAAAATAGTAGAATGGATACCCTGGGTTCTATGGATGTCAAGACCTTTGTCTTCCAGCCATCTCTTTAACTGTTCATATTGTTCGGGATTGGGATTCGATTTTAATACGATAATCATTTCATTGTCCTTCTTTCTTTTATGATAATTATTCGGAATCTTTCCTGCGCCTCACCGATTGCGTCTTTCGGTATCCGCTTTTTATATGACAACCGCCATCATCATACAAAAAAGCCTGTGCTTCTCCGACGAAACACAGGCTTACTTTTACTTTCTATAAAAACCTTGTTAATTGCACGACAGAGAAACCTTATTAAATTGCTTAATAAAGTAAAAGTAAAAGTATGTAAAAAAGAAATTTACAAATCTACTCATTTCTGTCTCCTTCAAGATTTTATCTGCGTTCATTATAGCACTCTAATTTTCAATGTCAATAGTTTTTTCTTTGTTTTTTTATCACTTTAATCCAAGAAAGTATTATCTTGCCATGTCGCCTATCTACCATATTACATCTGTTTGAATTAATATTTCGATAATATATGCCTGCAATACTGCAAACACAACAAGAACATAACCGATTCCTACACCACAACATACCTTTTTCGTCTTTGCGCCGGGTATTTTATTGAGTAAATATTTTCCCCCTTCTAAAGCCCATGGTACCCCAATTACAAAAACAGGCAAAATATATCTGACATGCATCGTGTGCACAAAAGGATATTCCACATTATAGTACAGATAAAATATAATATTGGTAAGTAAATAAACAATCCAAACAACTTTCAAATACATCTTTTGGCTTGATTTAAACATTCCAACCATTCCGCATATTATTGCAATCACTACACCAACTACCACACTCCAGAATAAAACAACTCCCCAGAACTTAGTCACCGGAGATAACAAATATTCAACACTATGGGTAAAGACCATTGTTTTCATTGTGCTGATAATAATATTGTGATCCACATTGGGGCTTGTGTTAAATAATTCAATATACAGGTGGTTTAACTGATTTTCCAAGTCAAACAATCGTTGCCAAATACTGTAATCAGGAATGTATTGCACCGAACCGATATCCGGCTCATTTGTATAAAAGAAAGGCATTTGAAAGCGAACGGCATTCCGAACATTCCACCATAATCCAATCGGCAAAGAAACTACACCGAATAACAGATATTCAACGATGCGTTTTCCACGTTCGCCTTTATCTTTTACAAATCGTAAAATAAACAATGCTAAAATTGCCGGTGCAATCAATCCGCCGGATAACTTGGTCATTACCAACAATCCGGTTAATACTGCAGACAAAAGAAGCAACCAGGCTTTCTCCTCCTCGTACCAGCAAATTACATAATAAAAGACCATAACCGTAAGCAAGACAAACAATACATCATTATTGGCCGCCCCCGATAAATATGTAAAATACGGCAAACACAGAAAGGCAAGCTGTCCCCAAAGACGGTACAACGGCTTTATATCCATTTTGATAAGAATTTTATCCAAATATACACTTGTCAAGGTTACACACAGCAGGGAAAACATCTGCAAATTCTCACTTGCTTCCAAATTCGGAACGCCTAACCACGTGCTAATCTTAATCCAATATCCACACAGGATATAATACAAAGGCGGTTGCGAAAACTCCCACAAGCTGCGCGGATCCACGTTCGGAAGTGTTCCATTGGCCCATATATGCCAAAGATAGCCTAAGTGTCCACCACCGTTTGTGAATGCAATTGTGTCGTTCTGACGCGATAAAATATTAATATCCGTAAACTGAACATAAATCAATCTAAACAGAAAACTTATAAAAATTGTTACGCTTATTAACTCTTCTATGGTCACCAACTGTTTCTTCCACATACGATGTAAGTACATAGCAGAACAAATCGGAATGATAAAAATCAGCACCGAAAAAATCCACTGAACGGCATCACTTTTTAAGCTGCAATATACCATTTCGCCTGCGATTACATAAATGCACTGCATTATAAACATACTGATTAAAGCAATCGCCACTAATGGGGATTTTCTTATATTGCGACGAATAGTATATTTCTCATAAAAATAATACCCAAATAAAGAAACAACACCTGTTATTGCCATAAAAATCATATAGCTTGAAAATTCTGAAATATACTGTCCGAATATGAAACAAGAGACAAAACACATTATAATATAAAAAATGATTTCATGATTACGCAACAGCGCTTTTTTCATTCGCACTATTTCCTTCTCCTTACTTCGCTTCTAACTTCATATCGCCCGGTTTTAACCACTTCCATCTTCGCATCATAGATGCCACGCCCCAGGCAAGCAATCCCGGCAAAATAAAGCACAATAACAACACTTCCAGAATAGCCAATGCCGGATCCAAGCCGGTCTCTACCATAGTGTTATATGCATTGATTGGTCCTACCAAACCTGCAGTTCCCATACCGGAACCTACCGCATTGTTCTGGAACTTGAAAATCATCGTCGAAATCGGCCCCATAATCGCACTGGAAATAATCGCCGGCAACCAAATAGTAGGTTTCTTTACAATATTACCCATCTGAAGCATACTGGTTCCCAGTCCCTGGGCAAGCAGCCCGTTCCACTTATTATCCTGGTAACTTGCCACCGCAAAACCAACCATATTTGCACAACACCCTACCGTAGCCGCACCTGCTGCAATACCGGAAAGGTTAAGAATAACACCTAACGCCGCAGAACTGATAGGTAAAGTAAGCGCCATACCCATTAACACTGCCACGATGATACCCATTAAGAAAGGTGCCTGTTGTGTGCCAAGTGCAATCAAATTACCAATTTCGTTCATAAAAGCACTGATAGGCGGTCCCAAAAGAAGACCCACCGTTGCGCCTGTTAAAATACATACAAAAGGAGTCAGAATAATATCCAGTCTGGTTTTACCGGAAATCAAACGTCCAACGTAAATACCTGATACTGCAGCCAGAAACGCACCCAAAGGCTCTCCCGGACCACTAAAGCACATCACACCGTCCACAAGAACACTGCCGGCCAGAATCTTCGTTGCAAAAGCTCCTGTCATCCCCGTCACCACAGCCGACAATGTCACCAACGGACTTGCCTTAAACTTCACGGCAACACCGCAACCGATGCCTGCTCCCGTCAACGCAGTAGCCACCTTACCCATCAATAAAATATATCCGCCGAACTGTCCCGGAATCCAACTACCGATTTGCACAATAATCGTACCGATAATCAAGGTTGCAAACAATCCCTGGGCCATTCCGGTCAGGCCGTCAATAAAGAATTCCTTCAGAAAATCACCTATTTTTTTCATAAAACACCCCTGTGTACTCTCTAAAATTTTCATTCTTTTTTATGTATAAATATACTAAAAACACTCTTCAAAAATCGTACCACATCCCCCATATTTTATCAATAAAACCACTCAAATTATCTTTACAATTTTGGTTCATTGTGCTATGCTGATTTTGTTGTAAAATATTTACAACATTTATATTTTTTCGGAGGTATCTACAATGAACAAAGGTACAGTTAAGTGGTTTAACAACCAGAAGGGTTACGGTTTCATTTCTGACGAATCAGGAAATGATGTATTCGTACACTACTCAGGACTCAACATGGAAG
>CAZQBM010000014.1:0-43201 GCA_964591945.1 uncultured Lachnospiraceae bacterium
TTATAATACCAGATAGAATCATATACTGTTTTCTTTTGTGCTTACCCATCTGCTTCATCGTAAATTTCCTCCCAGGAACAAAAGAGCTCCAACGTATCATTTCCCGAAATAATATCTAACTCTTCGTTCAAATAATAGTGAATCGGTAATCCTCCAAGACCATACGTAAACCTTGAACTATATGTTACAATCATCCCTTCGTCTGTGAAGTAACATTTTACATATTCTTCCATCGACGGATTCCCTTTATCTCCGGCCTTATCGTATAGCCCAAATGCATATTCATAGTAGGAATCAAACTCCTCTTTGGAATACTGGTCAGGTATCTCGTTTATTTTCTTCTCATATGCTTTCCACATAAGCGCAATTAAATCTTCTCTGGAATAACTTTCGCCTAAAATATCTTCAAAGGAAACCAACGTTCCTTCTTCCAAATTAAAAGTAAGATAACGGGAATCCTCGCATATCATTTCACCCTGCCATGTATAATCCCCCGGAATATGAGTATACATATGCACAACCAAGTAACGTTCTCCTACATATATAACCTCATGTGCGCTTATATCGATTGTTCCTTCTTTTTCCTTATCCTTCTTTTCAATTACATCTCTAATCTGTGCATTAATTTGCTCGGCATTTGTAATATCATAAAACTGTAGATATGTAATCCTTCCATTTTCTTTATTTATAATATTGGTATGCTCATTTTGAAAAGCTTCCAATTGCATTTTGGGCTGCATAGCCTTTTCTTCATTTGCATTTAATAATTCAACAGCCTGCTCTTGTGAGCACAATCGGTATTCTCCCTCATCCCATAAAAACATATCCGCATAAGAATGATACATATCTACCTTTCCGTCTTCATTTAAATCCTTAATATAAAACCGCGGTACATACGAAATAGGATCGCCAAGAAATCCTCTATCATCTATCTCACATTCTACTCTTTCTTTCAATCTATCCACATTATTGCCTTGCGAAAATATTTCATACGCCGATGCCCCTATATAACCGCCTTCCCTATCGATTAGAGCCACATATCTCCTTACTATATCCTTTGAAGAAATCGTATATATAATCTCTTCAATATAATCACATACCTGATAATCATATGTCTTTATAAATACGATTTGCTCATCTTCTTCCAATTCTAACTGTTGTAAATGCGTTTCCGCCATTAATTTATTCGAAAGTTGCAAACCATACATCCCCCAATTTTCCGGCTCAATATAATACATTTTCGAATAGGGTTCAAAATGCCATACTTCCTTGTACTTCACATCTATTATCTCAATTTGTGACAGGATACTATCTATGCCGGAAGTGAGTTTTTCGCTACTATCTATATCAGACTGAGAGTCTTTATTATTTTGACAACCAAATAAAAGAACAATTACTAAAATACCTAATAACATAAGATACTTTTCTTTTTTGTGTTTATCCCTCTGCTTCATCGTATATTTCCTCCCAGGAACAGAAATGCTCTATGACATCCGCTCTATCCTCTCCATTTTCTTCCGTCTCTATAATCTCCAGCCGTTCATTCAAATAATATTTTGCAGGAGGAACACTCACAAATCTACCGGAAAGCCCATATACAACCACCATTCCATCATCCGTGAAATAACACTGTGCATAATCTTCCAATACCGGATTACGATTTCCTTTATCTTCAGGCATTAGCTCTTCTGCAATCTGTAAATCCTCATTGTATTCTTTCAATACTCTTGCATAATATTCGTCAAACAATTCCTTGGAATATTGATCCGGCACTTCATTCATTTTATTCTCATAGGCTTTCCACATAAGGCTTTTCATATCGTCATATGTATAATCTTTGCATAGTATATCTTCAAATGTAATCATCTCTCCCGTGTTTAAGTCAAAGGTCAGATAACGCGAACCATCATAACTGGTCTCTCCTGTAGGATATGTACCATCTAGAGTTTCTGTACGCATAAGTATCACTAAATAATTTTCACCTACGTATATAACATCATCTATACGCATATGTTCATAATAGTCCTTATTTTCTTCTGCCAGCTTACGAATCTGTTCATTTATACGTTCAGCATTACTGATATCATGAAACTGTGCATACATAACATATCTGTTTTCAATTTTCTTGATAGATACATGCTCTTCTATAAAGGTACTCATTCTCACCTGTTCCGCTAGTTCCGCCTGACTGCAATAATCTATCCACTGCCAATCTAATGCCTCTTCTTCGGGACGCCTTTCAAATCCGCCGTCCTTTCCAAAATAAAGCGCAACCGGAAAAGACGGTCTATATAAATCAATATAACCATCTTCGTTAAGGTCGCTAATCACATATCCCGGTACATATGTGTAGTAAAAAAATTTATTACCTATTTCCTCTATTTCTTCTAATATATATTCCTTTAGTTCCTCCTCTTTATTCTCCCCTAATACATAAAAATATTCTTCCTGTTCTCTGGTAGCCCCTATAAACGTACCTTCCCGATCCATTATAATAATATATTCTTGGACCTCATTATCCGTCGTTATGGTATAAATAATTTCTTCAATATAATCACAAACCTGATAATCAAATGTTTGCAAAAAAACAACCTGCTCATCATCTGTAAATGTCATATTGTCAAGTCCTGTTATTGATGCAACCCTTGCAGAGTCTTCCAGACCATACGTCCCCCAATTTTCAGGCTCTATATAATACATCTTCGAATATGGTTCAAAATTCCAGACTTCCTTGTACTTCACATCTATTATCTCAATTTGTGACAGAATACTGTATATACCGGAAGTAAAGTTTTCGCTACTATCTATATCAGACTGAGAGTCTTTATTATTTTGACAACCGAATAAAAGGAAGCAGCTAATCACTCCAACCATTATTACTATTAATATGTTTATAATTCTTTTATTTAGATAAAACATTATATATCGCCTCCTGACAAGGTTTTCTACTGGGATCTTTAGACCCATATATTTTTTCTGTTATCATATCAAACGTATCCCCATCTTCTACTTTTTGCGTACTATGAAAATAAAACCACTCTGCCGACTTAAAACAATATTTATCCATAATATATTCTGAATAACAACCATTTTCTCTTATATCTTGAGCAGCTTCTACATCTTTCAATTGTTGCTCTACATAGAGCGCAAAAGCATAATAATTTTCCTTATGTGTTAATTGTAATGCTCCGCCGCCCCTATATCGAATCATATCACTTATCCTAAAAGGTTCATTATATAATCCATACTCTGAATCTTCCGCATTTGTTCCAATAATATGCTTAATCTCCTGTGATCGTTCAGTAGTTATATTATTGGCTGTATAATATATATTATTGCATAAATTGCCTTTGCTATTTATATAGGATTGAGAGATTGCATAAATAAACTCCTCCTCGGTGCCTCCTTCGTGCCAGTTAACCAACTGTCCCTCTGGCAGAAATTCACTTGCATTTTCCAATATACATAGAGTAGCAGTATATTCCTCAAATTCCTGACTTAATTCAACTTTACTGCCTTCATACTCATATATCTTTTCGCGAACTCTATTTCCACCATCAGTTTCAGCATACACCTGTGCCAAAAAATACGATTTTTCCTCTGCTGTATATACTTCATTCCTACGGAAGATTTCAACAATCTCTACTGTATTCTGTATGTTCAGAAACTCAGGATTCCACGCATAGGGGGATTCCATTGATAATAGCCGGCTCTGTAGCTGGTCTGCTTCTACAAAAATATCCGCTCTTTCTTTCAATCTTTCGTGCATCATTTGCCGTATCTCAGTCGGAATTCCTTCTGCATTATATATCGTATATTCGTATAGATAATACGTTTTCAGGTAATCTTTAACCTTATCAATACGAGCTGTCAATTCTTCCGAATCAGGGATTGACATTACCTCCACATATCCACTTCCCACATAGTCTGGCTCCCTATCACTCCCACACATATCACTCTGAAAATATACACTATTCTCTCGAATTTCATTGGTATATGTATTCTCCACTTCGTACAAACCATCTATCAGTCTCTGCATAGCAGAAACTATGATTTGCCCCTCATATTCGCAGTCATAATTTGACAACTTATGATTCATATCCTGCGCTCTTACAATTAATTCCTGCTCTCTGACAGACACAGGAAGATTCTCACATATGTCCTCGGCTCTATAAAGTAATCCCGATACTTCTTCAAACACGGCTTGTCCTCTGCGGAATAATGAAATAATACTCAACATCATATCATCAGTAATATAATAATGAATTGCTTTTTTATCGTCCATACTCATCTCTTTATCCTCTGTGTCATTCATCAGAATCTGTTTACTCTTGCACTCTGTTCATCCACTTCCCGAAATCCTTCCGTGGCCTCTCCCACAAACCGGTAAATTTCTTTGAGACATTTTATATACTCATAAACTGTCGCTTTTTCTTTTGCAAGTACAATGCGCAGCTCATTTGTAAAACTTCCTTCCATCTCATTAAGTAACTCTTCCAACATTTTATAATCTGCTTCTGCTTTATCCAATATATTGGTATCTATATACTGTTGTATTTCGTCTACCTTTGCTTGCACATTTACGTAATTAATATTTATATCTGACATAATATTCCCCTTTTATATATTATCTGCTTCCTGCATGAAATTAATATAATGATAAACACTTTGCTCCATTTTATCGAATCCTTCCCCCAAATGTGTTTTCACCATTTCATCCCATACTTCCAGAATTTCCTCAATCGTCTTGGATGTCTCCGTTGCATAAAATCCGCCCTCTGTATGTAGCAGCTCTTTCAGTTCATCCTCACAATGTGTAATATCTGTTAAAATATGCTCATGTAATTCTTTGTATTTATTAAGAAACGTAGAATACTTCTCTACCGATACTTTGATATTTTCCATATATCCCCCTATAACATCATACTTAAACTTTCTATCTCTGCATCAAGGCTGCCGATATGTCTTTGTAGCCTTGCAATCTGCTGTTCCATACTATAAATAATTCCGGATAAATTCTCAGTATACTCATACATTCTATCTCGGGATTCTTCGAACCTGTTTTTGATTTTGCCCGCTCCCACACCTTCAAAAATATCCGGCACTACAATCTCTCCCAGATAATCATGTCGAAGCGACTGTTCAAGCAAGGTTTTTAACTCCCACCGGGAATCTTCCATCTTCCCCCTTAAATGCTTCAGATAATTCATATTATCAATACAATTATTTTGTTCATTCTTTAATCGGGATATTTTATTTTCTATTTCGGCTCTTCGTATACGCTCCGCTTCTTCCCTTTCATAATCTGTCATAAGTTCATTTGCATAATCCATATCCTTGGTCACCTCATCTGTTCTGTTTTCGTCCATCATAGGCACTCTGTTTTATATAAAATTCCCCCTTATTATATTTTCATTTCTATTTATTTTTTTCAATAGCATTTCGATAAGTGTACTGTTTTTTTCGCTAAGTGTATCTAACTCTTCGTTAAAGTGATGATTTTGCTCTAAAAGATTAAGATTCTCCCTCTACTTTCAATCCGCTGTTTCCAACTAAAAAGTAAAAAGACAGATAGCTAAACTACCTGTCTTTTTACTTATCCATTATCGTTTTCAACCGAAAGCTCCCACTCCCAATTAGCATTTACAAATTACATTTTCAACAACAAGACCATTTTTAATCAAAATACCAATGGGCACTTTCTAAGTTACTCCACTCCGGACAGGGATACCACTGTCGCGTCTCTTTATCCCAGCCTTCTTTTTCCAATTCCCATTCCCAGGAATCCATCCAAAGAATAATATCTTTAGCAGTTTCATCATCTAACATACTTATTGTTTCACTATAGGTCCATAGTCTTTTTGCCTCTATTGTTTCTTCGTTGTATATCAAACCATAATAAATTTGAATCACTTCACCGGGTGCTGCACCAATTGTATCCACTTGTGCCGTAATTACCCCTTCCGGTATTTCGCATAACTTATAATATTTCTCTATCACTTCTTGACTCGGAATCTGGCCAACAATCTCTCCAAAACTATATGTACCGCTTTCTAACATAGGAATTAAGGGTTCATACAGATAATCATAATAAATATTACCTTTGTTATCCACATATATCACAGCTCCGCCACTCTCGTCCGGAACTGTTTCCGCTATCGCAAAAAGAATAGTTGGCTCATCCGCTGCCGTAATTTGAGAAGAAGTATTACACCCCATAGATAGTGCAAAAAGTATAAAGCATTGTATTAAAAGTATCGTTCTAATAATTTTTCGCATCTAAACCTCTTTCTGTAAATAAAAACAATATATCAAATCTACTTTTATATAACTGCCCTACTTCTCATACTTCTTTATGGTTTCTTCCACGCAATCACTGCATTTATTATTATTCTTCTAAATACAAACGAACACATCCTAAGTTACTCCAATCCGAACAGGGATACCATTGTTCAGTTTCTTCATCCCAGCCTTCTTTTTCCATTTCCCATTCCCAGGAATCCATCCAAAGAATAATTTCTTTTGCTGATTTATTATCCATTATAGCTACAGCACTATCATAACTCCATAACGGAACCACTTCATTTCCTTCTTCATTATACCTCACAGCACAGTAAAACTGGATTGGTTCCGTAGGTGCCGCACCAAAAACATCAACATGTTCACAGTATACATTCTCTGGAATTTCACAAAACAAATCATACTTGGCAACAATCTCTTCATTTGAAATATGTCCCACATATTTACTATTGGTAAAATGGTTATTTTCTAATATAAGGGCATAATCCTCATATAAATAATCATAATATAAATCTCCGTGATTATCTAAATATATAACTGCGCACCCTTCTTCGAAGGGAAGCGCCTCGTATATAGCAAAAAGAATAGTTGGATCATCCTCCGCCGTAATTTGAGAAGAAGTATTACACCCCATAGATAGTACAAAAAGTATAAAGCATTGTATTAAAAGTATCGTTCTAATAATTTTTCGCATATAAACCTCTCTCTGCAAATAAAAAACAATATATCAAATCTACTTTTATATAACTGCCCTACTTCTCATACTTCCTAATAGTTTCTTCCACACAATCAATCAACAGCTGCTCAGAATAAATCTTCTTCTCCGCTGCAATTGCAGAAAGCTCCATCAGCATTTTTCCAAGCTCTTTTTCAAGCTCTTCCTGCGGAATATCCTTCCCCTGCTGTTTTAAAGCCTCAATGCTTGCACCAAGCTTGTCCAAAGATGCATCATAGTCAAGGATGGGCTCATAAACCTTGTTGACTTTCTTAAGAACCTTGGATGCCCGGGTAAGGGCAGGGTGCTCTGCCGGGATTTCGCGCAAAGGCGACTCAATCCAGTCCTTGCCTTCTTTCTCTTTTTTCTTGATATCGTCCCAGTTGTTTAAAACGTCCGACACGCCGGAGACTTCCGTAGTTCCGAATACGTGGGGGTGACGGCGCACCATTTTACGACTGATTTCATTCACTACGTCGTCCATGGTAAAAAGACCCTCTTCGCCGGCAATCTCTGCATGCATTACAATCTGTAAAAGCAAATCCCCAAGCTCTTCGCACATATTGTCCGCGCTGCCGGTCTCTTCCAAAATGCGAACGGAAGATAAGAACTCATAAGCCTCCTCCAGCATACAGGGGCGAAGGCTGTCGTGGGTCTGCTCTCTGTCCCAGGGACAGCCGTCAGGCGCCCGCAACGCCTTAATGATTTCAAGAAAATCTTCATAACTGTATTTCTCTTTGTTTACCATCTCTTTGCTCCTCATACTTCTCTTTAATGTATCATAGGCGAATTATACAATCCGCCTATTACGATCCTGCTATTTATTTTTACTGTCCAATCTCTAACAAGTCCGAGAACGAATAGTGCACGTCCTTGTCATCGTCTTCTAACTGAATGGTGTAGCTTCTGGTCTGATAACCCGTCTTTCGCAGAGTAATCACCACGCTGTTTTCCGGCTTGCTAAAAGAAATGGGTGCGATGCCCACATAGCTTCCGTCCACGTATATTTCAGTGCCTGCAGGACCATCCACGTACACCTTGGCACTTGTGCCCGTGGTTCCCGTACTGCCGGTGGCAGAACTGCTGCCGGAACTGTTGCTGCTGTTTTCGGAACCGCTGTTATTCTCTGATGAACCGGAACTGCTTTCCGAAGATTGGCTGCTATTCTGGGAACTGTTGTTTTCGGAAGAATTCGAACTGTTCTCTGATGACTGACTGCTGTTCTGCGAAGAATTCTGGCTTGTGCTTTCCGAACTGTTCTCCGATGACTCACTACTGTCTTCCGACGAATCTTCATCATCGTCATCTTCTCCGTTTTCAGTCAAAGTCAGCGTAACAGACGCCGACGGCTCACCTACCTTAATATAACTTGCCATGGTATCATAGCCGTCCGCACGGCAAATCAACTGATGAATACCGTATTCCATAGACACCGGCGCGCCGGTATCCACTTTCTCGCCGTCCACAAACAATTCCGCATCTGACGGATCTAATACAAACAATACGTTGCCGTATTTTTTCTCCACATCAATATCGCCCAAATCCAGGGTCACTTCCTGATTACGGCCAATGGTCACACTTTTCACACCGGTAATACCGTCATTGCTGATTAACACCTCATAAGACCCCTCCGGCACCGTAAGAAGCATGTCCTCCGTTACGGAACGGATAATTTTATTACCCACTTCAATCCAACCGCCGATAAAATACTCATCGTTCTCCAAACGGAGATAACCGTGCCCGCTCTGCAGATAAATACTGTAGATGGTATGGTCCTTACCGCAGATGGAGATCACATCGCCCTTGCTCAATTCCATTTGGTCCAGATTCATATTACCGTCGGAAATCGCAAGAAAATCATCCAGCTTATATTCCTCGTTTAGGAACATAAGACGGCTGTCGTTTTTGATAAACTCTTCAAACGCAATATCGGAATACACGAAATAGTCCGGGGACACATTCAAAGAAAGCAACTTCTTGTCACTTTTATCAAAAGTAATATCCGCCACAACGCCGCAACGCACCTGCTTCGCCGACATCGCACTGCCGTACTTATCGTTAAAATGGGTGACGCCGTCGTAGCTTAAGGTATAGCGAAGCCCCGTTTCGATGTTCTGAAACGTAATGTTCTGCTCGCCGGTATCCATAGTGACAAGAATCGCCGTATCTTCATATATGTAATTGGCCGTCTGCTCGGATACAGGCTCCTCCGATACAGGCTCTTCGTCCCGCCCGCAGGATACTAAGCACATCATAAGCAGACACATCATAAGTAGCTTTCGATACTTTTTCATCATCGCCCTCCGTAGGCAATATGGTTTGTAATTTACATTGTAACACATTTATATCTCATCATCAAAAACTTTACGCAAGAACACTGCCTTGGAATTCTCCAGCCGTAAAATATTCTCTAACTTCGCCATATACTGGCCCGATAAAAAGGCCTTGTTGGAATTATAATAAAAGTTAGCGATTTTACGGAATTTCTCAGGATAAGCCAGGCGGTAAAATAACTGCCTTTTCTCGCTGTCACTAAGGGGATTTACCGCCTCATATTCTCCCAAAAGTTTCTCGCCAAGGGCCACGTCCCAGTCCGCCTTCTCCAGGGTTTTACGCATAAAAAGCGCAACGTCCCGCACTCTGCTGTCCCACTGGCACTTCTCGAAATGAATCACTGCTGCCTGTTCTTTTCCGAATAAAACATTGTGATACTGATAATCGCCATGGGCAAACTGCCTCTTCGCCTCAATTTCAGCATAAAGACCGCCGAAGTCCTCTTCTTTTATCCGTTCCTCAACCTTAAGTGCCTGGGAAAGAAACACGTTATAAGCATCTAAAAGTGCCAGCTCAAACTCCGTCTTGCGTCCACGCCCGCGGATAAAAGAACGAATCTTTTTAAGGCCTTTATTCTGACGCTCCACGTCCGCTTCCAAATCGAATCTATGTAAGCCCTCCGGCAAATCCTCTTTGGGATAAAAAAGTGCCTCGTGAAGAAGCGCAAGGGAATGCATGGCAAGCTTTAAATCTTCCACATCCTTAGGAGAACACTCTCTTCCCTCTTGGTAGTCCTTGACCACATAGCCCATGCCTTCTCTGTCGTATGATATGAAATTCCCCTCTTTATCCGGCACAAGGGTATCCACAAAGACTGCTGCCTTGCCTGCCACAGCACGCAACAATACGTCCATCAACCCAAGTTTTGACACCGGCGCCTGGTATTCTTTCATAATTTTAAGGCCCTTGTCGGTCTCGCACACAAAAGCGCCTCTTACCTTGTGACTTTTTAACACCGTAAAGTCATAGTTTTCCAAAAGGGTGATGGCCCTGTCATTCATTTTATCTTCCTCCTTAGGCTTCATACTCACAACATGCGAAATCACGGAACCCTTCCTAAAAGGTCCTTCGCTTCTTCCGCTATGATATTGTATGAATGCCCTTGGAAAAGTATGTTAAAATCAGGGCAGGAATTTCTTTAAAAGATATTCTTTCTCATTGTGCTCCGGAGACTCTATTACGTCTTGTAACATGGCGTCCAAAACCGCGCCGATTTCTTTGCCGGGCTTCATGCCGCAGGCAATCAAATCCTTGCCGGTAACCGCCAAAGTCGCCTTGGATACGCACTGACTCTTTGCACAAATTTCTTCGTAATCCTTGCGGTTTGCCTCAAGGTTGGCAAGCTTCGTATCTCTTTTATAATTGCTCTGGGCAGAAATGTCTGCTTCCTGCACTTCGAACAATTCAGGAAATGCCTCTTCGCCAATGCGCGCCATTGCACGACGCATATATTTTAATCCCGGCACAATTCTTTCATCGTGATGACGAATCAGAATGCACACCTTACGAATGGTGTCATTGTCGAATTTCAACCGATGCAGGATTTCTTCCGCCATCTCTTCTGACTTCGCGGGGTGCCCGTAATAATGGTCAATTCCTTCTTCGTCCGTCGTAATGCATAAGGGTTTCCCAAAGTCGTGCATCAGCATGGTAAGTCGCAACACCTTATCCGCCCGGATATGCCCGGTGGCAACCAGGGAATGCTCGCCCACCGTATACATGTGATGACGGTTATGCTGCTTCGTCTCCATCGCCAAATCAAACTCCGGCATAAAATATTTCGTAAGCCCTAATTCATAGGCCTCTTTCATCATAAAAGGATTGGGCGAAACCAAGGTTTTCACCAGCTCTACCTGGATACGCTCCGCACTGATTTTCTTAAGATTCCCTGCAATTTCCTTCATTGCCTCGCGGGTTTCTTCCTCAATCGTATAGCCAAGTTGCGCCGCAAAACGCACCGCACGTAAAAGACGCAGGGCGTCCTCCGTAAAACGCGCTCTCGGGTCGCCTACGCAACGAATTACCTTGCGCTCTATATCTTCCAATCCGCCAAAAATATCCACCAGTCCGTCCGTATCGTTATACGCCATGGCATTGATGGTAAAATCCCTGCGAAGCAGGTCTTCTTTCAGATTCCTTGTAAAAGTAACTTCCGTCGGGTGTCTGCCGTCCTCGTACTTCCCATCAATTCGATAGGTCGTGACTTCGTAACCCACTTTGTCAATCATAATGGTTACGGTACCATGCTCAATGCCCGTATCAATGGTGCGACGAAACAACGCCTTCACTTCTTCCGGTGATGCGGAGGTTGTAATATCCCAATCGTTGGGTTCTCTTCCAAGAATCGAGTCCCTGACGCAACCGCCCACGGCATACGCTTCGTAATTATTCTGTTGTAACGTTGCGATAATCTCTTTTACCGCTTGGGGCATATTAATTCTCATGGGATACCTCCTTTCTGTGTACCAGCACCTGCTGCTATAAAGTCTTCAACATCTCAATCATATCCTTGAATGTGCCCTTAGGTCCATCCCAAGGGTACTCTTCGCGGGCGTTAATGTAATCCGTCACCAAATAACAGTTTAACCCTGCCTGAGACGCCGCATACATATCTTCTTTCTCATCATTTCCAATCATTAAGCAGTCTTTCGGTTCTACGCCTAAACGCTTGCAAATCGACTCGTAATACTTTGGATTGGGCTTTGCATAGCTTTCGGTTTCATAGGCTGTTATCAGGTCGAAATCCTCTTCCTTCAAACCTACGAAAGAAGCTCTTGCAAGTTGCGCTGCCATAGGAAAAATAGGCTGGGATGCCAGCACGACTTTATCCGTGGCTTCTCTTGCTGCTTTGAGTGCTTCCATTGCTAAAGGATTCTCTGCGGTCACTGCTTTTACATCATAAAATTCTTTTTGATAAAAGGCGTCCGACGCCTCGATAAAAGCGGTGGCATCCACGTTTAATTCCTTCGCAAACACCTGCCAAAACACTTCGTAGTTGGTGTGACTGCCGTCATTTTGAATCATACCGCCGGTGGCCTTCCAAATCGCCGCAATCAAGGGCTCTTTTTCCACACCCAGGGGGCATAATTTGCGCGCCAGCCCGCCAAAATAAGTTTTAATAAAAAGTTCTTCGTCCATAGGCAGAAGTGTTCTGTCCATATCAAATAAAATTGCTTTCATCATTCTCCTTTTGAAGCAAGGAAGCGCAAAACACTTCCTTACATACAAGTTTTAATTATAAACCGGTCTTTATTTATTCTCACGAATCATACGGACATACTCCTCGCTTGGAAGGGGTTTGCAATAATAATATCCCTGGATTTTATCACAACCGTTTTTACGCAGAAAATCCACCTGTTCTTTTACTTCGGCACCTTCTGCAAGACAACAGAGCTTAAGATCCTTTGCCATGGAAATGATTGCCCTAATCAGTTTGCATTCTTTCTTCTCTTCGTGATCCGCATCGATGCAATCCACAAAACATTTATCAATCTTAAGCGTATCCAAAGGCATATTTAACAAAAGACTCAAGGAAGAATAGCCGGTTCCGAAATCATCCATGGATATCTTAAATCCAAGATTACGCAATTCCCTTAATAAATAGAACATTTCTTCCTCGCCCTCGTAAACTGCACTTTCCGTCAATTCAAATTCAATCAATTCATGAGAAATTCCGTACTTGTCCACGCACCCCACCAGCTGTTCCAAAAGATGCTTATTTTCCATTCTTCTTCTGGAAAGATTGACAGATACCGGAAACAAAGGCAGGCCCTCTTCTTTCATTTCTTTTAACAATTTACAGGTTTTCTCAAGAACAACCTGGTCCACCTTGCCAATTACGCCGTTTTCCTCAAATACAGGAATAAATTCACCCGGGAAAACCAGTTTTTCATGCTTATAATTCCAACGAACCAAAGCCTCCGCACCAACAATGGTTTCCGTATGAATATCGTATTTCGGTTGTAAATAAACCACGAATTCATCATTCTTTATCGCCTGATCAAGGTATGCAAGATAGTACTTGTCTCTCTTCATCTTCACATACATTTCGCCGGTATAAAAGTGAATTTCCGTACAATCTCTCTTTGTACCCAGCCTTTGGGCAAACTTCGCCCAATCCGCCACGCGGTCGTTTTTGGAAAGGGAATCTTCTGCCGTTACAACTCCGCAACGGTAATATACACGAAAGCTTTCGTCACACGGCAATATCGAAATATGTTCAAAGAACATTTGAAGTTTCTCAAGCAACACTTCCCGGGGCATAGCCTTGGTCATCATCGCAAAATTATCATTGTCGCAACGAACGGAATGATAAACCCATTCTGTTTCTTTTGACATCTGCTCACAAACCAGTTTCAGAAGGTCATTTCCGTTGTCATGCCCGTAAACCTCGTTAATCATACCGAAATCCTTGATGTCAAAATGAACGAAGCAATATTCAAACTCAGCCGGAATATATCTGCGGTCAAGCTTGCTCCACATATAATTCCAATTGTAGTGCCCTGTAATCGTGTCATGATAAACTCTGTGATAGAGTTCCTCTTTGGACATAGCATCTATTTCTCTTCCGTTTTCCGGATGTGCAATTTCATAAGCCCCTTCGTGCTCACGACAAAATTCCTTCATACGCATCCCCCACACATACAAACCTATAAACAACTGCTTCCACTATTTAATCACACTTTTATAATGATAGCTTTGTTTCCTGTCCGCAACAATTTTACACAAATACATCAATCATCGAAAATACAAATAAAATAAGAATCATCACCGGTAATACGTAGGTCATATACGGACGCATCCATTTCTTCACCTTCATACCTTTACCGGCATTCGCCTCTGCCTCGAACTTGTCCCAGCCCCAGCCGAAACGTGTGGTACAGTATAAAACATAAATCAAAGTACCAACAGGCAATAAAATATTACTTACAATTAAGTCTTCCAAATCAAGTACGGTAGAAGTTCCTCCCAGAGGGTGGAATCCGGACCAGATGCTGTAACCGAAAATACAGGGAAGAACAAGTACCATCATCGCAATAGCATTGATAATACAGGTCTTTTTACGGCTCCAACCGGTCACGTCCATAGTACAGGAAATGATATTTTCAAATACGGCAAGCACGGTAGACAATGCCGCAAAACTCATAAACACGAAGAATAAGCTTCCCCAAAGACGTCCCATAGGCAAGTGGTTAAAAATATTGGGCAGGGTTTCAAAAATCAGAGGCGGCCCCGCATTCACGTCTACACCGTACGCCATACAAGCCGGGAACATAATCAAACCTGATACAAAAGCCACAAAGGTATCAAGAACCGCTACGTTTACAGCCTCACCCATAAGACTGCGTTCCTTATCCAGGTAGCTACCAAAAATTGCCATAGAACCAATACCAAGACTCAAAGTAAAGAAAGCCTGGGTCATAGCTGCAACAATAACCTTACCGATACCCACTTCCTGCATTCTTGCTAAATCAGGCACAAGATAGAACTTAAGACCTTCTGCACCACCCTCTAAGAAAATGCTGTTGATTGCCAAAGCTACCATAATTACCAACAGGGCAATCATCATGTATTTGGTGACGCGCTCAAGACCTTTCTGCACGCCGATCGAATTAATGCCGAAGCATACAATAATTACCGCAAATGTAAAAAGGATCATCGGCAGCGGCTTATCGAGCATATCGCCAAAAATAGCCGAAATGCCTGCCGCGTCTGCTCCTTCAAACTCTCCGCCGGCGGTTTTGACAAAATACTGTAACATCCAGCCGGTTACGCAGGTATAAAACATCATAAGAATATAGTTTCCGGCCATCGCCATATAACCGTGAATATTCCACACCTTTTTACCGGGCGTAAGCTCCTTGTAAATTTTAACAGGGCTCTTCTGGCTCGCACGACCCAGGGAAAATTCCACAGTCAATGCCGGAACACCCATCACAATTAAGAAAAACAAATAAATCAAAACAAAGGCACCGCCGCCATTCTGCCCTACCATATAAGGAAATTTCCATACATTACCGATGCCGATGGCACATCCGGCACTTAACAGAATAAAGCCAAGACGGCTTCCCAAACGCTCTCTTTTCATACAATTCTCCATTCGCAAAAATTCAAGGCGCATACATTTTATCCACGATAAAATGCATACGCCCTTTTATTATACACAAAATAAAATATTGTAGCAACTGTTGGAATTTTTAGGGAAAAAAGACTCCGGCAGTATGCCGAAGTCTCTTTACCGGTTATATAATATTTGCACTAATCTTCCTGCTGTAATTTTGCTGCTTCTATGCGTAAGCTTTCCATAATTTCCACAAGTTTCTGAATGCTTTCCTGATTCTGGTCGCAGCTTTCCAAAGTAGCGATTGCGCTTGCGCTTACTTCTTCTGTTACCGCAGATACATTCTGGATACTTTCCACAACGGCTGAATTTGCCACAGACGCTGATTCTACCGCTTCTTTTAACTGTAATGCCTGTTCTGAAATCTTACGGGCACTGTCCTCAATTGCACGGAAGTGTTCTGCCGTCTGACCTACGAACTCATTCTGATTCTGATTGCTTGCAAGTAATTCTCCTACTGCAGTAACCACTTCGTCCAAAGATTTACCTACATTACCGATTAAGTTATTGATATCATCGGTTGCATGATTGGTCTGTGATGCCAAATCGGAAATTTCACCTGCTACTACCGCAAAACCTTTACCCGCTTCACCTGCTCTTGCAGCCTCAATACTTGCATTTAACGCCAACATGGAAGTCTGTCTTGCAACTTTACTGATCAAGTTAACAATGGTAATCATCTTATCAGCATATGCTTTTAATTCATCCATTTCTTTCGCTACCAAAGCACCCTTTTCTTCGGATACTTTTACCTGCTCAAGCAACTCATTCATTACGCCGTCAGCAACACTGATACTTTCTTCGGTGTTTCCGATTTCTGTAACGATTTCATCAGTAGAAGCACCAACACCCTTAATATAGCCGTCAATTTCTTCCGTACTGCACTGCTGTTCCGCAATGGCTGCTGCTGTATCGCCTGCACCGCCTGACAAGTCTTCCATCGCATACTTGGTTGCATCAATTGCCTTGCCGAGTGTTTCGGTTTCGCCTGCTGCCACCTGAATATTCTCTGTAATGCAATTTGCTACTTCTAAAGTAGTAGCAAGAAGCTTTTCAGACTGCTCTCTCTGCATATCAGCCTTCGCCGCAGTCACTTTACCGATCTGTGCAACCTTACTGATAGAAATAATACCAAAAATACTCATCAAAAGTACGAATGCAATTACAATTTCGTAATTGGCAATCTGGTCTGCTGTCAAACCGGAGGTGATTGCCTGTTTTACAATAATACCTACATTTAACAGGAATGCATAAGCACCCATAATAATGCTTAACTTTAAGTCTACGTATACCGTCAAAATCATAAAAACAATGGCGATATAACAGAAAGCCAATGCAGATGTGGAAGTAAACAGCAGATAGGTATAAAATACCAAAAATCCTATGCCTAAAATGTATCTGATCAACACATTATCTTTCTTTACAATGTATAAAATCCAGGACACAATGGGCGGAACCAAACAGGTTGACGCCAAAATAATATAATCTCCTACGCTTCTTGCATCTTTCAGCACCTCCAGAAAATATGCCATTGCCAGAATAACCGTAGTAACTGTCATACAGATTAAAGCAGTCTTATTTCTGCTGATTTCTGCATTTCGATTGATTGATAAGTCTAATTTGTTTTTTGCCATAAGCAACCTCCCTTTTCTTTTTCCCTTTATTATTTAAATTCTTTCTTATCCTTACTGAAGTATCTTAAGCACGTTGGATATGGATTTCTCAAGTGCTTCATTACCACTTTTATCCACTTCCAATTTATTACGTTCGCTGTGAGTAAGACAACCCGCGCCGTTGACGCAACCGCCCACACAAGCCATACCTTCGATAAAATTACCCACGTCTATGCCTTTATTGGCCTTAAGCAACGTCATCTTGCATTCCGCAATACCGTTACAAACCACGGGACGCAACTCAAAATCCGTCACTCCCTGCTCCTTAATGGCCTCGGCCACAGCCTCGGTCAAACCGCCGCTTCTTGCAAAAATCCTGCCAAAGTAAGACGCAAAATACATATGCCCTTCTTCCAGGGTTGTAATGTCAATATCCTTACTGTCAAACAGGGCCTGTAATTCTTCAAAGGTTATTACGCAATCCACATAAGGTCGTATGCTTTCCTGCTGGAACTCGGTCTTCTTCGCAGTACAGGGCCCGATGAAGACAATTTTACAGTCGGGATGCTTATCTTTTAACACCTTACTTAGCGCAACCATAGGCGAATCATTGTGAGAAATGTGCTTCACCATATCCGGGAACTGCGTTTTGATATACTGTACAAACGCAGGACAACAGGAACTTGTAAGGAAACCTTTCTCTACTAATTCCTTCGCTTCCGAATCCGCTACCATATCCGCACCCAAAGCAACCTCAACCACATTGTGGAAGCCCATTTCACGAAGTCCCGTTACCACCTGCCCAAGCTTTGCATACTTAAACTGGCTGGCAATGGAAGGCGCTACCAAAGCATATACTTTATAACTTTTATTATTGTTACTGTTCTTAATCAGTTCAATGGCATCTAAGATAAAAGATGCGTCCGTAATGGCGCCGAAGGGACACTGGTATACGCAGGCACCGCAGGAAATACACTTTTCCTCATCAATAAGCGCCGCCTGATTCTCGTCCATACTGATTGCCTTGACCTTGCAGGCATTCTGACAAGGACGGACATTGTGCTTGATGGCACTGTAAGGACATACCTGGGCACATTTACCGCACTCAATACATTTGCTCTTATCAATATGGGCATTCTGGTTTGCATCATAGGTAATGGCATCCCTGGGACACACATCCCCGCATCGGTGTGCAATACAACCGCGGCATGCGTTAGTTACTTCATAACCGCCTACGGGGCACTCGTCACAGGCAATATCGATTACCTGAACAATTTTTTTATACCCTTTGCCATCCATTGTGGTATTCATAGCGATTTTCACACTCTCACCCAAAACCGCTCTTTCTTTATATACACAACAACGCATAGTCGGCTCACGTCCGGGAACAATCGCTTTGGGAATTTCGAAAGCTGCATCTTCTAAATTCCCTTCCCAGGCTCTTTTGGCCACTTCGCGCAGTACTTTGTATTTTAAAACCTGTACTTTAGTATCAAATTTTCTAATCATTTCTATTATCCTTTGCCTTTATGACAGCATCGCCAAACGGTCTGTCAGCTTTTCTTTAATGCAGACTTCCGCATTACGTAAGAATTCGATGTACTGCTCGGGCGGAAGCGGTTTCGAGAAATAATATCCCTGTAAGAAATCACAATCCATACCGCGAAGCATCACTACCTGCTCGAAGGTTTCCACACCCTCTGCCACGATTTTAAGACCGAGACTCTTAATCATAGCTGCCGTATGTACCAATACCTTCATTGCCTTGCCGTCCTTACCGTCATCGGTCGCAGACCAAACTACGCTCTTATCCAATTTAACCAGTTCAAAAGGCAATTCAATCAGATAATCCGTATTGGAGAAACCGGTACCGTAATCATCCACTGCAAACGTACAACCGGAATCGATCAGGCAGGACATATTATTCATAAGAATTCGGTTATCCGAAGTCGAGAAGGTCTCTGTCACTTCGAAATCAATCATATTATAGGGAATCTCATAGCGATCCATAATGGCTTTCAAATGTTTATGTAAGTCTTCCTGCATACACTGCACCATAGAAAGATTTACTTCTATGTACTTAATACCCAAATCCCTCACGTCGGGAGACCGCAAAAACTCACATACCTTATGGAACACAATATCTCCCACTTCCAGAATCAAACCATTCTTTTCTGCAATGGGAATGAATTCATCGGGCGGGATAAAACCAAGCTCCGGATCCTGAAGTCTTACCAGGGCTTCTGCCACGCTGAACGCCTGGTCTTCAAAAGAGTAAATAGGCTGAAAATAAACATCAAAGCTCTTATTTCGAACCGCACCTTTTAAAATATGGCTGATAATCGCGCTTCTCTGATGCTTCTCGATGGCTTCCTTTGTTGCCACAATCACATCATATGAATTCTCTTCTTTGGCCTGATCCAAAGCTGAAGTAATGGCATTTAACATTTCCTCACGGGTAGAAGCTACATCAGGGAAATTAACACTACACAAACGAAGCGAGAGGTTTACCGCCACACGATTGACACGAAATGCCGTAACAAAACGCCATTTTAACCAATCCGCATATTCTTCAATATCTTTACTGTTTTTGTCAAAAATATAAGCAAATCTGGTTCCATCCAGATGATATAAATCGCCTTTTAATTCGTTAGTACAATCCTTGACTACAACCGCAAGCAAGTCATTTCCGCTTTCTACACCCATAAACTGATCCACAAACTGGAAACCTTCAATTTCAAATGCAAGAACGGTAAAACCTTTTTTCTTGTTGGATAAATTAACAATCTTTTGCAGGAATGCCTTCATATTAAACACATCCAGCTCTTTATCCAGATAATCGTCCGGGTTCTGCAAAGAATGGAACAACATAAAGAATAAAAGCGCCGCAACGAAGTCCACAAGAAGCAACTCATTCCAAACAAACTGAACCACAATCGCCACAATGGAAATGACCGCTATAGCACAGGTCGTAATCAGATGCATATTATTGATTTTACGTCTTGAAGTAAAAATGGTAAAAATACAACCACCCAGCATCACAAATGCAATCACATACAAACTGATGTGTAACGGTCCGTGGTAATACTGATTATTCTCAAAATAAAAAACCAATTTCAACCAAGGCGTAGTAAGAATTACAAAAGTGACGTATATAAAAACGATGCTGTTAATCACCTTAATTACTTTGCCGTATCTTTCTTTATGTCTCTCCGTAATTAGAAGTATGTAAATTAAGTATACAATATAAATACAGTTAAACGAAAAGAAAAAGACTTCGTTGATCAGATAATTTAACCAAATCGGAAATGTATCAATATGACTTAAAGTATAGACTGTAAAAACATCAAAAACAGAGGCAATGATAATCAATGCCCCGATTGTTAAGAATAACCTGTTGGATTTGCTGGGAAAATGTTTCTTGGAAAAGAACAATCCCCCCACGATAATACATATGAGAATTGCCGCCAAATCATAATGATAAATATAATTCATATGGCCTCCCGCGTTGTAAGTGTTATCCCCTTTAAACACCTATACACGTTCATTATAACTTAATTCGTAATAAATTGCACTCTTTTTGTGTTAAAATTGTGCTATTTTCTGAAAATTTTATACTTTTTTCAAAGCTTTTTTAACTTCCATAAATATTCCGTCTGCAAAAGCCTTATTTCTGCTTCAAATACATGGCAACAGCCACCACAATAATAATCGCATAACCGATAATACTAAATACATCCGGCACCTGATTTAGGAAGAAAAATCCAAGAATTGCCGCGAAAATCACCTGGGAATAATCGTATACCGAAATCTCCTTGGCAGGCGCATAAGTGTATGCCGCCGTCACGCAAAACTGCCCGCCGGAAGCCGCAAGTCCGGTAAGAATCAGAAAGCCCCACTGCCACCATTCCATAGGTTGGTAGTTGCAAATCACAATAGGCGCCAGAATCACGCTGGTAAACGCCGAAAAAAAGAACACGATAAAAGTGCTTTTTGTACCTTTTTGCCCCAGTTTACGCACACAGGTATATGCAATGCCCGCACCCAGGCCCCCGATTAATCCCGCTACCGCAGGAATGACTTCCATGCCAAAAGTGGGTTTTACAATAAAAAGGCTTCCCACGAAAGCTAATACTACCGAAAGCCACTGGAACCAGTTCGCCTTTTCTTTTAAGAAAATGGCAGAAAAAATAATGACAAAAAAAGGTGCCAGCTTGTTTAACATAGACGCATCGGATATATTCATGTGGTCCACAGCATAAAAGTTGCAAACAAAGCCAATTCCGCCGGCAAAAGAACGCAAAAAGAGTAACCAAAAATTATCCTTGGTTACTTTTCTTTCTTCTTTCGTGGTATTTTTGAATAAAACAATTCCGGAAAAAATCAGCGCCACCGCATTGCGAAAAAACGCCTTTTGTATCACAGGCACATCTCCTGCCAAATTCACGAACAAATTCATTAATGCAAAGCAGAAGGCACAACCGATAATACACAGAATACCTTTTTGTCTGTTACTCATTTCTTACACATCTTTCAGATTTCCGTAAAGAAATCATACTTTATTTATGTAGGCCCAACTCATTTACAAACTACTTCAAGAGCTCACAAATTGCTTCCACCGTGGCTATCTGCTGTTCTTCAGCAGACAATTTAGCAATACCGTCACCTCTTTGGGCACCATAGTTACCAAAATTGCTGTGATTACCGCCATCAAGCACCAGTTCTTCCGTATCTGCAGGCAGATTGCTTCGGTACGCCTCATAATTCTCCATATTCAAAACACAGTCCATAGAACCATACATACTTAACACTTCCAAATTATCCTTGGTCAAATCTTCCGTCGAATAGGCCGCCAACAGAATCACGCCGCGAAGTCCGCTTGCATTTTCGTGGGCATAAATTGATGCCATTGCACCGCCCAAAGAATGACCGGCCATATACCAGTCTGCCACTTTCGGATAATCCTTACGTACGGCATCCGCCTTATCCGCATCCAGAACCGCCAGCTTCAAAGGCATTTTAACAATAACGCAAAGATAACCCTCTTCCGCAACCGCATGCATAAGAGGCGCGTACGCCTCAGGCTCCACACTTCCGCCGGGATAAAAGATAATACCCTTATTATAAAAATCTCCCGCCGGCTCAAACGCAATATAATTCGCCGTCTCTTCCACGGTAACATATTTGCTGCTCTCAAGTGCTTTCACCGCTACGGCATCCGCAGAATATGCGCCATTATCCACATTTTCCAACATTATTACAACAACTGTCGCCACTATAAAAATAATAAAACATATAATCCGAAAAATTCTGTTCCTGGACATAATTTACTCCGTTCTATTTTACTTTTCTATTCCCTGTAAAAATGCCTCAATTTCTTCACGACTTGCCGCAACACTTCCCTGAATCATCTTCACGGAACCGCCGCCCCGGCCGTTTAATGCCGCATTCATCTCCTTGGCAAAGATACGCAAATCCGGCTCTTCCACAGACTCATTTTTACCGATGATATAGCGGTAGCCTTCGCCTTCTTTTCCCATAAAACCGGCCACAAGCCCGGGTACAACGGTAACGCCTTCGTTAATCAGTGCACGCATCTGCACCTCATCTAAGGCCTCGCCAAAAATCATATGTACGGTCTTATCAGGGTGATTGCGCACAGCCTCATGCATTTTATCCATATGCAAGGCCGTAATCTGCCTTTTTAATGCGGTAATGGTCTCATGTTGGTCTTTTAACTGCTCGCTTACCCTTGCTGCCGCAAAATGGCATTCCTCACGTTTTGCCGAGTAAAGACGCATCATCTGACCGATTTCTTCGTGTAAAATGCCATAGTCCTCCCGCGCCCACTTTCCGCACTTTAATGTAAAACGGGTTCCGCCTCTGTGACTCATATAATCCATCACTTTAATCAGACCGATTTCTCCCGTGCGCCGTACGTGGGGTGCGCAACATGCACAGGCATCATAATCTTCAATCACTACAACTCGGATATCTTCCGTAAGTTCTAACTTACTGCGATACTCTAACTCATCAGGATGTTCGGGATATACTGCCTTAATTTCTTGGTTGGCATCTACGCCTTCGTTAGCAAGTTTCTCCAATTTGGCGAAATCCTCCGCAGATAAACTGCCGTTTACATCCACGGTCACACAATCTTTGGACATATGAAAACCTACGTTTTCATAACCGTATAACTTATGAATCAGCCCACAAAACAAATGCTCTCCGGAATGATTCTGCATTCTTTCGTAACGCAGGGCAAAATCAAGCTTTGCCACCACTTTCGTTCCTGCTGCCAAAGGCTCTTTTACATAGTGTAAAATAACTCCGTCCTCTTTCTGAACGTCTGCCACGGGCAATTCTTTTACAATCTCCAAAGAAAGTAAATCCTCTTTGCCTATTGCTCCTGCCGTGCCAGCTGACTCATCTTTACTATTCTTCACGATGCAAAGCGCTCCCTCATCCGCCGGCTGTCCGCCGCCTTCCGGGAAAAATACGGTTTTATCTAAGACAATTCCGTAGAGTTTCTCTTCTTCGTCATTCGCTTGACGGATTACTTCCCTGCACTCTAAAACCTTGGCATCACATTCTTTGGCATATGCATTATCTTCATAGAGCACTTCTGTAATGCCGTTGTTTACTCTTTTATTATTCATACTGTTTCTCCAAATCCGCCATTATGCCTGCACGTCAGACGTTCTCTTCTTTTTGGGTGCCATAGGCTCGCCGACAATTCGGTTTCTTCCTCCCGTTTTACCCTCATATAACCGTTCGTCTGCAAGGCGAAGCAACTGGTCCATATCATCTTCCGCACCGCCTGCGGTAAGTCCGAAGGTCATTGTCACCTGAATCGGATCTTCGAAACGCTCATCCGGAATCTGCAACTTACGTACATTATCAAGCATAGCCTTAATTTTCTCCAAGCCTGCCTCATATTCCGTTTCATCAAACACAATCAGAAACTCCTCGCCGCCCCAACGTGCTACGAAACCTTTACCGGTCATTGCTCCCTTCATTGCATTGGCCACTGCAACCAATACCTTATCACCCACTTCATGTCCGTAGGTATCGTTTACCTTCTTAAAAAAGTCAATATCGCCCAATGCAATACAGAAGCGGGTTCCTGTAGTTTCGGCTTTGGACATCATCTTTTTCAGTCTCTGGTTTGCGCAGCGACGATTGTAAAGCTCTGTCAAAGCATCCCTCTCAATCAGCACATGCAAAGATTTCTGCATTGCCACAACAGATTTACCCATATCGGAGATTTCATCATTACGACCCATAACCGTAGGGTGGGGCTCTTTCGACAACTCACCCTTGGCCACATTTGCCAGGGCCTTCTGCAAATTACCAATTGCAATAGTAAGATTCTTGGAATAGCGGAAAGAAATCATTCCCGCCACAAGCATACCTGCCACAATTACAAATGCGATAGGGATAACCGCCTTGAAAACCATATCCTTAATGACCTCTGCCGGTTTTGCCACGGCAATCATACCGATACAACCGCCGTTTTCGGTAAGCAGGGGCATATAATACACACAATATACATTACTTCCGATGTTAACACTGTCATAGAATTTAGCCGTTTTCTGATCCAGGACATCACGGCAAACAATGGTACTTACACCACTACCGATTAAACGCTGCCCTTCCGCGTCCTTAATAGTGGTCAGCATTCTTACGTCTTTATAAAAGATGGTAATCTCCGCACCTGTAGCCTCTTTTAGACTATCGATAATTGTAAAATTACCGGTAATTTCTTCATCACCTTTATAGTAAAAAGCAATATTATCCGCCGTCTCATAACGGTATTCGCCGGGGTAAACCGTATCATAAGTAGCAGCTACGGACGCCGCAATATTTTTCAGCTCGTCTTCCACTTTTTCGTGCATAACACCATTAAAACGCAAGGAACAAATCATCAGCACCAATAACCCAAAAAGCATTAAGGGTACGATTGCCATTGCCGGTATCATTTTATATATGCTGCCTCTTGCCTTCTTCTCCATAAAAACACCCCTGTTCTTCTGCCACACTTATCCATTGAATCTTGAAATATATTGCTTTTTTAACACTATTGTCAGACTTTTATTTTATCGCATTATGATTTCATATACAAGAGCAAAAAGACCACCGGAACAAATCCGATGGTCTCTGAATTTCATATATGTACTTCCCAAATCCGACCGCTACGCGTCCGTCGTGCCCCGCACTCTCTGATTTGGTCTGTATCGCGTTGCAAAAAGATAATATCTGCTTCGCAACTGTTTTCTTTTTGCTTGCTACGCTATGTATTATCTGCCTGTGGGTAAATAAGGTGTCAATGCACTTGCAAGACTTGCAACAGGCATAGTCTGTAACCAGATACGTCCGGGACCTGTAAGTACGGTATTGAAGAATCCTTCTCCACCAAACATCTTATTTCCGAGACCGCCGCCTACTGACTGTGTATCCATCTTAACGGTTCCTTCCATAGCTGCAAGACTTCCGGTATCAACTACCATAGTCTGTCCGGGCTGTAATTCATATTCAACAGTGCTTCCGTCTACTTCAAGGAAAACATAACCCTGACCAGAGAACTTCTGCATAATAAAGCCTTCACCGCCAACTAAACCGGCACCAATCTTCTTCTGGAAATGAACTTCTACGTTAACGCCCATTTCAGATGCAAGGAAAGATCTCTTCTGTGCAATAATATTCTTGCCGCCTGATACATCAACCGCAAGGATATTTCCGGGAACGCCTGAACCGAATGCGATCATACCTGCGCCACCCTGAGCGGTGTAATTGTTTTCAAACATAGATTCGCCTGTAAATGCCTTACCAAGCATTTTACCGATTCCGCCACTCTTTGTTTCCATCTTCATGTTGGGAGACATCCAGCACATAGCACCACTCTGGCACTTAACGGTCTCGCCACCTGCGAGATTCATAACAACAACGGGAAACGGTGCACCTTTAATTTCAAACTGCATAATTAAATTCCTCCTTTTGTAAAAGTTTACACTTACGAAATTCATTCTACCACAATTTTATCATAATTTAAACATAATTTTATCATTGTTTTGCCACATTTTTATCACAGTTTCGCTTTATTTATGCCATCGCCATATTTTACATCTTTTATGAATAAAAAAGGTCTTACCGACACTGTCCCTGCATCGGTAAAACCTTCTTCCTTTTCTTTCGAATATTCTCTATTTATGATACAACTTCTTGGTCTGATATACCGGCTCACAGGTGAGGTTGGTTCCGAGCTTGCGGAATATATTTTTATCCACCTGGGACAAAATCACGCTGGAGTGTACTTCGGAACCACGCAAATTAGGAAGCTGATCCATAGCACGCTTCGCTTTCTCATCCGTTGCCGCACAGATTGATAAAGCAATCAGGACTTCGTCCGTGTGGAGTCTCGGGTTCGCATTGCCGAGATGCTTGATTTTTAACTTCTGGATCGGCTCAATAACAGTGGGCGCGATCATATGCAATTCATCTTCCAAGCCCGCCAGCTTCTTTAACGCATTTAAAAGCAATGCTGAAGACGCTCCCAAAAGTTCGCTTGTTTTACCCGTAATGATTTCACCGTTCGGCAGTTCCATGGCTGCCGCAGGTGCTCCTGTTTCTTCTGCTCTGGCATTTGCTGCACCGATTACAGAACGGTCGTCCACGGTAATGCCTGCCTGCTTCATCAGAAGTTCAATCTTCATCACCTGGACATCATCCGCATTTCCCTGGCGCTTTGCACAAAGCGCATCATAATATCTGCGGATAATTTCTTCCTTGGCTGCTTTACTGACAGCTTCGTCATCTATGATGCCGTATCCTACCATATTGACACCCATATCAGTAGGTGACTTGTAAGGTGATTCTCCCATGATTTCTTCAAACATTGCATTGAGAACAGGGAAAATCTCCACGTCACGGTTATAGTTGATGGTTGTCTCTCCATAAGTTTCCAGATGGAAAGGATCAATCATATTTACGTCATTCAAATCTGCAGTTGCTGCCTCATAAGCTAAATTTACGGGATGCTTCAAGGGCAGATTCCATACCGGGAAGGTTTCGTATTTCGCATAGCCTGCCTTGATACCTCTTTTATACTCGTGATAAATCTGAGAAAGACAGGTCGCCATTTTCCCGCTTCCGGGACCGGGTGCCGTAATCACCACCAGGGAACGGGTTGTTTCGATGTATTCATTCTTTCCGTAACCTTCTTCACTAACAATATGAGGAATGTTGGAAGGATAACCGTCAATGTGATAATGACGGTATACTTTTAAGCCGAGAGACTCTAATTTCTTCTGATATGCCACAACGCTGGACTGGCCCGCGAACTGGGTCAAAACCACGCTTCCCACGTACAATCCGTAACCGCGGAACGCATCAATCAGACGCAAAACATCCATATCATAAGAGATACCGATGTCAGAACGCACCTTATTCTTCTCAATATCACCGGCACTGATAACAATTACAATTTCAGCCTGATCTTTCAGCTGTACAAGCATGTCAATTTTACTGTCCGGCTTAAATCCGGGCAGAACTCTTGACGCATGAAAATCATCAAACAGCTTACCGCCGAATTCCAGATACAACTTGCCTCCGAAAGCCGCAATACGCTCTTTGATACGCTCAGACTGCATTTTCAAATATTTGTCATTGTCAAAACCGATTTTTCGCATGATACGTCTCCGTCTCTTCTTAATATCATTCGCTGATAACATTGATTGTAACTATTTAGAACACCATTCACCCAATCGCGCCTTTGGTGCCCGGCTCTGAATAATTATAAAATAACAAATTTAATCATACCTAATTTCAGACCGAAAAGCAATATTACATTTATATTTTTTCATATAAAAAATCTGCCATTTTCCTTGTTTTTCTCCGATTCTCTGTTATAATAAAAATTACCCGGTTGCATATTGTGTATCCGGCGGACGATACGTCCGGACTGTTAAAAGGGAAAACAATTTAATCACAAGGAGAGAGCCTATGACGAAACAAAAGGACAAGGGGATTAACCACAAACTCTATCTCGCCAGGGATTCCGTTGTGGAATACCGCTCGTTTGAAAATGAAATGTCCTTCTACGACGCTGTAAAAAATGGGGATTTAGAGACCGTAGAAGAAGAAATGCAGAAGTTCCAGAAAGAGGCCTTACAAGGCAAAGGTGTGCTTTCCGACAACATTGTCAGAAATCTTTTGTATCATTTTATTATTTCTACCGCGATGGTTGCCCGTTTCTGCATCGAAGGCGGTATGGATCACGAAATGGCATATTCCTTAAGTGACTACTATATTCAGAAGGCTGACCACTGTACTACTACGGAAAGTTTGAAGAAGTTGCAGTACACAATGGCAGTGGACTATTGTAAGCGTATGAAGCAGATGAAGAAGATTAATATCTATTCTAAGAATATTGTCCGCGTCATCGACTACATTTACGACAACCTTCACAAGCCTTTGACGGTTAAAATTATCGCAGAGAATGTTGGAATCAGCGAAACCTATCTTTCGAAGCTTTTTAAGAAAGAAACCGGCACTTCTGTCAGTTCTTATATTCGCTCGCGAAGAATTGAAGCAGCACAGAACATGCTGAAGTTCTCAGAATACTCTTACGAAGAGATTTCCAATCATTTGTGTTTCTCTTCGCAAAGCCATTTTACAAGCATTTTTAAGAAGGAAACCGGCTGTACTCCCAAGGTATACCGTGACCAGAACTTCAGAAAGAATTTTACCCAGGAAAACGGCAAGAAACATTTCACGTAAACACAGATTAGAAATATGCTTTGCATATCTTAAATCGGATTAGCAGTCAGCAAAAGTTCATCCGCGCAAGCATGTCTGTCCGCTTACCTCGTTACAAAAACAAAAACTCCACCGGCATAACCGATGGAGTTTCTTTTGTTATTGTAAAAATTATTCTGCTTCTTTTTTAGAAATATATTCGATAATATCACCTACAGTATTAACGCCTTCCAAATCCTCGGGAGGAATTTCAACACCGTATTCTGATTCAAATGCCATAACCAACTCTAATAAGTCAAGAGAATCTGCACCCAAATCATCCTTTAAAGATGTATCCTCTGTAATTTCTACACCTGTGATATTAAGCTGTTCTACAATAATTTCTGTAATCTTTTCTAACATTTCTGTAACTCCTTTACTGAGAAACTTCGGGATTTTTGCTATGTATTTTCCCTATTACGCTATGAGTATATTATCTGCATTGTACTTTGTCAACTATTTTTCCAACAGATATTGATAAACATCTCTTTTGGAAAGTCCGCGGTCCCTGGCAACCTTCTTCATTGCCTCTTTTCGGTCCACTCCCTGGCTCTCATAAAAGTACATATGCTCCTCGATGGATAACTGCTGCCATTCTTTCTGCTTCTCTTCCTTACGGGTTTCTATGCTTTTACCCTCAAGCACAAGCACATACTCGCCCTTCGGTTCATTTTCCTCATAAAAGAAAATCGCTTCCGACAGAGTTGTCGGCATTATGGTCTCAAACTTCTTTGTCAGTTCTCTGCACAGCGTAATCTTTCGCTCACCCAAAGTATCAAACAACTCCGCAAGCGTAGCCTTAAGGTGATGAGGCGCCTCATAAAGGATAATTGTACGGCTTTCTTCTTTTAAATCTGCCAAAATATCTCTTCTCTCGCTTTTATCCGCAGGCAAAAAAGCCTCAAAGCAAAAGCGTCTCGTAGAAAGCCCTGACAAGGTAAGCGCCGTAATGCAGGCACAAGCTCCGGGCAAAGAGGTTACGGGTACGCCATTTTTATGACACATCTGTACAAGTACTTCCCCGGGATCTGAAATCGCCGGTGTTCCTGCGTCAGTAATCAAGGCAATATTCTTCCCTTCCTGGAGCATAGCAATCAGCTTCTCGGCCTTTTCCACCTTGTTATATTCATGATAGCTTGTCATGGGAGTCTTAATCTCAAACCGATTAAGCAACTTGATGCTGTTGCGGGTATCTTCCGCTGCAATTACATCTACCTCACGAAGGGTATCCAGCACGCGAAACGTCATATCATCAAGATTCCCTATAGGTGTTGCACACAAATATAATGTTCCGGTCATTGCTTTCTCCTTTCTTCGGTATAGGTTTTACTCATACATTCCGAACTTAAAACCGTCTTATCGCTCTTCCTTAATGCAGATTCATCTATTCTTCCGGCATTTCCCCATAAATTTCGTATATTTCCCGGGTATATACACCGGGCTTGTCATAGACAATCAACGGTTTCTCCACAGTCATGCGGGATTTGCCGCCTCTGGCGCCTTCAATCAGTACCATATTAGGCTCTTTATCTATATAAGGATACACCAGGCGCATCCTCTTGGGTTCGATTTTATATTTTGACATACACGTCATAATTTCTGCCAGCCGAAACGGTCTGTGCACCATATAAAATTTACCGCCGGGCACCAGAAGCCTTGCGCTCCTTGAAATAATATCTTCCAACGTACATTTGATTTCATGCCTTGCAACCGCCTTAGGTTCGTCGGGATTGGCAATGCCGTGCTGACCGATCATATAAGGCGGATTACAGGTGATAACATCAAAGGAAGCAGCCTCAAAATAAGTCTCTGCTTCCTTAATATCGCCGGTCACAATTGTAATTTTATCTTCCAGATGATTGAGGGCAACGCTTCGTCTTGCCATTTCGGCGCTTTCTTCCTGAATCTCTAAAGCAGTATAACTGTTTCCTTCATACCGCGCTTCCATAAGAATCGGAATAATTCCCGTTCCGGTACCGATATCCAGCACCTTATCCTCAGGCTTTGCCTTCGCAAAATCCGCTAAAAGCACCGCATCCATGCCGAAACAAAACTTCCCCGGATCCTGAATAATCCGGTATCCCTTGCGCTGCAGACAATCAATTCTTTCATTCTCTTTGAGATTAATTGTCATTTCCGCCATTGTTTCCTTCTTGTCTGTCACGACGATGGTGTCGGTTTCTTCGGTTACGATGATGCTTACCGCTTCTTTCCTGATTTCCTTCGCCGTTGTTTGGCTCAAAGTGAGGCTTATGCTCTCTTCTTTCACCTTCTTTAACGCCATTTTCAGCTACTGTATTCTGCTGGGCACCATGGTTTTTATGATTCTGGCGCTCATTTCGTTCATGATGATTGTCGTGTTTCTTTTTTTCAAAATGAGGTCTTTGAGGTTTATCTTCCGTGCCGTCTTTCTTGGCATCTTCCGCATCCTGACGTTCTAAACGCTCCAACTCAGCCAATTCCTCAGCCGACAAATCAGACTTATCCTTACTTACATATTTCTTCTTAAAAGTAAGCTGATCCACATGATATTCCTTCAGCTCCTTCTCATCGCCTTCTTCAATCAAAACCTTAATTCTCTGACGAAGAACGTTAACGCTGTGTACTTCTCCTTTTAAACCGTCATCGGTAGATACCGTATCACCTACGTTAGGAAGCTTGCGATTCAGTTCTTCGTAGGTCTCTTCTTCATTTTTTAAACAACACATCAAACGACCGCATACGCCCGAAATCTTAGTAGGGTTTAATGATAAATTCTGTTCCTTTGCCATTTTAATGGACACAGGAACAAACTCCGAAAGGTAAGAATGACAGCATAAAACACGGCCGCAAACGCCGATTCCTCCCATAAGCTTAATTTCATCACGCACACCGATCTGGCGCAACTCAATACGGGTTTTAAAAACAGCCGCCAAATCTTTTACCAGCTCACGGAAGTCAATTCGTCCGTCTGCCGTGAAATAGAACAATACTTTATTGTTATCAAAGGTATACTCCGCATCCACAAGCTTCATATCCAGCTCATGCTTGCGAATTTTCTCAAGGCAGATATCGTATGCCTCTTTTTTCTTCTCAAGATTCTCCGCATTCTGCTTATCGTCTGCCGGTGTGGCAACACGGATTACAGGCTTTAAAGGCTGAACCACGCGGTCTTCCTCTACTTCACGAATGTCGCTAACCACAAGGCCGTATTCCATACCTCTTGCGGTCTCCACGATTACGTGCTGCCCTTTTTTAATTTCAAATTCCAGAGGATCGAAGAAATAAATCTTCCCTCCTGTCCGAAAACGGACACTGATTACTTTTATCATCTATAATAATACCTTTCTAAACTAGTTTTCCTTGATTGTCATAAGCAACAGCTCAATGGTCAAATCAAAGTTTACATTCGCCCGAAGTCTTGCTTTGGCTTTCTCTAACGCATCGATAATGTTCTCGATACCTTCGTAAGATGACTTTTTGGCCACCTTCTTAATATACTGTATTTCATTCTTAAAAATCAAGCCGTTTACATCGTTTGTCGCCTTGAACAAAAGCACATCACGGTACCAGATGGAAATAATATCCAGGTAATCCTCAATGTCAAATTTGTACTCCTTGATTTTTTGGATTGCAGCCACAACTTCATAAATTTCCATTTCGTCAATGTATTTCAAAAGTGTAACCGCATCATCACGCATTTTATCAAAGTCTTCATTAGACACCATCACCTTGGCACGTCCCAAATTTCCGCGCGCAAAAGCGACACTAATGTCAGCCTTATAATCAGGCACACGCATTTCCTGCATCAAAAACTCTTTTAACACCTTGTCGGGCACCGGCTTCATGGAAAGATTTACGCAGCGGCTGATAATGGTGGGCAGCATTGCTTCCATGGAGGTGGTTAAAAGTAGAATTACCGCGTACGCAGGGGGCTCTTCCAAGGTCTTTAAAAGGGCATTCTGCGCCTGCACCGTCATCTTCTCCGCCTCATTCATAATGTAAATCTTGTAAGGCCCCTGATAAGGCTTAATCATAATGTCATTGTTAATCTGGGTACGAATATCCTCAACACCAATAGTATTGGGTTTCTCATGAGAAACAAAAATAATGTCGGGGTGATTTCCGCTGAAAGCCTTTACACATGACTGACATGACTGACAGGGCGGATTCAACTCGTCCTCGCACTGAAGGGCAGCTGCAAAAATCTTCGCAATAAACTCCTTACCGGAGCGAAGTTCCCCGTTAATCAGGTATGCGTGAGAAACGTTACCCTCTTTCATATTCTTCTGTAACTGTTCTTTTAAATGTTCCTGTCCAACGATATCTCTAAAATCTGCCATTCGTGTCACCTCCATCTACGTAAAAATATCCAACAGCAAGCCCCGGATTTCATCGATTTTATTTAAAATCGCGATGTTATCCTGCTCGTCTTTCACTAATTCCTGCGCCAAATCGTCTAAAAGTTCATCTACCTTACGAATAATCCCGTATACACGGTGCCTTCCTCGTCTGTCCAAGTAGTTTTCTCTGCTGAATTCGTGGGAATGCGTTACAATCTCATTCATAAAATCCTTAATCAGCATACGATACTTCTTCATTTCGCGGATATCCATACGCTTGCCGACTTTCTTGCCCTGCATGGTAATCTCTTCCATCATCAGAGTGATTTTGGTCTGTAGCTCATGCTCCGCAATATTGCTTGCCAGTGTAAATTTGAAAGTCTGGTCACCGGTCTGAACCTGGTTTGTCTGTGTCGGTTGCGTAATCTGTTGTATATTATTCACTTTGATATCCATACCGACACCTCCCCTTTACCTATTCTATCGGCTCTAAGTGCTCTTTAATGTAGTCCTCAATTTCCGCAATACAAACATCTAAAGTTTCGTTCACAAAAATCTTCGGAATATTGGCCTCATCGATCAACTCCTGACGGAAATCTTCCTCGTCCGCAAGGAATCTGCGACACATTTCCTGATATTTCGGCTCTGCCTGATTACGTTCGCGGTTTAATGCGCGCTGCAAACGCACGCCGTTATCCACTTCCACAAGAATCGGCACAACCGTTTCCTGTCCGTAATATTCCACTGTTTTTTTATACGATTCCAAAGTACCGATAATGAGGTAATTGTGCTTCTTTAAATTGATTCTTCCATCGTTGACGGTCATATATTTCCAGTTTCCGTGATAGGTCTTGTAGGCACGAAGCTCGATAATTCGGCCCTCATCCGCCAACTTACGAACCTTAGCGTCATCGATAAAAAAGTACTCTCTGCCGTCTTCCTCGCCCTCTCGGATGGGACGTGTGGTATAAGGCACAATCTTTCGTAATTTAAACTTGTTCTCGGTAAGGATATGCTTATAAATCGTATCCTTTCCGCTTGAACTTTTACCCATTAAATAAAATATTTTTCCCATATGTTCCCCCAAACAATGTTTCTTCATTGGCAATATTGACTGCTATGCATCCTTCTGCAAAACAGCAGGCCAACCTTTTATTCTGACATAACCGCTATATATTCACAGGCCCCGTCTGCCGGCCCCTGTAATTCGTAGCCTTCCTTCTGCAATTTCAAAAAAGCCTTTATCATCTCTTCGGAAATCACTTCCCCCGGCACGATAAAAGGAATTCCCGGCGGATACAGGTAAATGTATTCACCGCTGATTCTTCCTGATGCCTCTGTAAGTTTCATCTTTGCGCAGATTTTGTCTTCCAAAGCCCACGGATTGTATTTTTTTATCGGTCTCTCTTTTAAAAGTGACACCAATGTCTTTTCTTTCTCTTTCGCATCGGCTTCCTTTGCGACAAGTTCGCCATCCAACTCAACCAAGGCCTTATACAAGCGCTCGAAGCCCTCTTCCGTATCGAAAATTGTCATAATTGCCAGCACATAACTGCCCGCACTCATTTCAGGCTGCAAATGATAGCGCTCCCTTAAAATCGCATACAACTCTTTTCCGCTGTAAAAGTCACCACCGCTCATCACAACTTTACCGGGGTCGGAAGTTCTTCTTACCTTAATGTGTGTCAGTGCTTCGCATCTTTTATAAAATCTCTCCAATCGCTCTGCAAAGACCTCAAACAACTCTGCACCCTGATTCTGCAAAAGAGAGATGCACTCATCCATATATGACATAAAAACATAGGACGGACTGCTTGTCTGATAAACGCCCAGATATTTCTGCACTCTTGTAAGTGACACACGTTCCGTACATCGATGCATAAGTGCCGTCTGTGTCATGGACGGAAGAGTTTTATGAAGGCTTTGAATGACCAAATCTGCGCCCAACCTTACCGCACTCTTCGGGAAATCCTCATGAAAACCAAAATGTGCGCCATGGGCTTCATCCACAATCAAAACCATATCTCTTTGGTGTAAAAGTTCCGCGATTTGCTCTACCTCGGACACCATACCTTCGTAGGTGGGTGAAGTGAGAATCATACCTTTGATTTGGTCGGTATTCTCCCGGCCTCCGACATCCTTCCGGCATAAATCCCCGGCTTCAACTTCATTTCCGTTAAGCTTCGATTCATAGTTCTCCAATATATTAAGCACTTGCTTCGCTGTTACTCCGACACTTATGTCATATTCGTCATCCGTTTCCGGATACAAATACACCGGCTCCAGTCCGCGAAGCTCAATCGCATGATACACAGCCTTATGACAATTCCTTGTCACCAAAACCTTATCGCCTCTGTGAAACGCAGCCGTAATCGCCACCAACAGACCGCAAGTGCTACCATTCACCAGAAAGAAACTTTCCCTGGCGCCATACACACTCGCCGCACGCTTCTGTGCTTCCAGAATAATGCCCTCCGCATGATACATATTATCGAAGTCATCAATTTCCGTAATGTCCAGTGCAAATGCCTCATTACCATGCCTTTTATGACCGGGCATATGATAAGGATAAAAGTCTGATTCACTTAAATTCTGTAATTTTTTAAGGATGCCTTCCAACTTTTTCCTCCCGGGCGACAGTCGATTTCGCTTTCTTTTATATGCTTTTATCGATTGTAAAACTGAACATAATACGACAAGGTTACACCATACAATAATATCACATTTTGTGTCTATGGTCTAGGGTTTTCGGCGAACGAAAAATTATGCAAATGTATCTCCTGTTGCGCTATGATAATTTCCGACATTATTTTGAAGCAACCTTCCCTCTTTTATATTGTTTATATATGTTTTCTTTTTAAATGGGTGGGAATGTATGGTGAAATACCATGAAATGATAAATTTTCAAGAAGAAAAACGAAAAGCCTCGCGACTGCAAGGCTTTTGTAAATTGTATATAATATTCATTCTTTTACATTAAGTCAATTATTTTCTAAGCGCGATGACAAAAAAGATTGTAGAATTTCCTACTCTTCCTTCGTATCGTAGAACAACACGCCCAGAGTACCGCGACCGCAGTGACTGGAAATCACGCCGCCCGCTACGGTTTCAATTACTTCATCAAAGTAATTTAAGCTCTTTAAATAATCTTTTACCTCTTCTACAATTGCCTGATCCATATCCGTATGGGTTACAAATACGCGGGATTTATCGGCGCGAAGCAGCTTTTCTTCCATTTCCTTAACATATTTTAAGATGACCTTGTTGTACTTTCCTCTGTACTTCTGGCCAACGCCCATTTTACCCATTTTAACATCGATGCGGGGCTTTAACTGTAAAGTATTCGCAAGCAATGCGGTTACTGCGGTACAGCGTCCGCCTCTGGCAAGATATGTAAGGTTGTCTACCACGAAACTTGCGCGCACGAGGGTTCTTGCTTCAGAAATTGCTTCCACAATATCCTCCGCGCTCTTGCCCTCTGCTGCCATACCTGCAGCCCTTAACACCTGCAAACCGATACCGGTAGACAAATTCATAGAATTAATAACGAACACTCTGTCATATTCCAATTCGCTTGCCGCAAGACGCAGCACGTTACAAGTGGTGCTCATATCCTCGGAAATACCAATGTAAATGACATCCTCGCCGGCCTCCTGGAAAGGTTTTAAGAAATTAATCGCTTCTTCAATTCCCGCTGCCGCTGTCTTAGGGGTAGTTTTATTGGCATCCGCCCAGTCAAAAATTTCAAGGGGCGTAACATCCACCATATCGAAATAACTCTTATCATCCATAACGATACACAAAGGAATGACTTTAATGTCATATTTCTCTTTTAATTCCGGTGACAAGTCACAGGTACTGTCCGAAACAATTCTTACTTTTGCCATAGTTTGCATCCTTCCCTCTTCTTTTATAAATACCGCATTCCACTATCGATAACACTTATGTAATATCCTCTTCTTCGCCAACACTGCGATATCAGTGCGAAAAGCCGGAAGCTGTTCATCTCCGGCTTATAACACAGTCCTATTTTATTGTAATATCATATTATAAAATTTTTGTAAACTAATTATAACAAATCCGCAGATTCCGGCACAAGCATCTTTTACTTATAATAAAAGATTTGCAATCCGGTTTCTTTTGCTTTTCTTACAGAAACTGTAACAAATCCTGTGACATTTTCTGCTCCATTTCCACAAGTTCTCTGGCAAGGGAAACGCTTTCTGCATCCGCCTTGCTGTATTTGTGTATGTTTTCCGTTGTGGATTTTACACCCATATTGCAACCATCAATAAGGATTTCCGCAATTTTATGGGAATCCTTCTCCATCATCAGCTTCACGTCTGTGCTGATTTTGGCAAATGCGCTGGCCATTTTGGGAGGATCCTGTGTGGTTTCCTGTACGCTGTTTAGCAAACGGTGACATTTATCGCCGAAATCGTCATGTCTCTCCAGGTACTTATCAATCACTGCAAGCAAACGTCCTTCTTCCGCATAGGAACGAACCTGTTTCATACTTTCGACACCCATTTTACAACCGGCATCGCACTCTTTTAACAACGCAATCGTATCTGTATTCATATCGCATACCTCCTATCAATTCTTTGATGGTAGTATGCCTCTTTTTTACTAAAATATGCCTTATAAAACTTCTGAAATGTTTACGCACAAAATTTTAATGCAGCGGACATTTTATCCGCTGCACATCACATTTATTCACTATACATTTAATAATTTTATAAGACCCTGATACGAGAAATCCCTTGCTTCTTCCCTTGTCATTTCCCCGGCATAATACTGATTAATAATGCAATAAATATAACCTGTCATCTGTGTCGCAAAAACACTTCTGCGCATTACTTTTCTTTCTTCTGTCAGAATCCCTTCCTTAAGTCCCTGCTCCATAAAATCATCAATTATGCCTTCTACATGGGCAACGGGGCAGGTTGTACTCTTTTGAATCTTCTCTACTTCCATACGGAAATTATCTTTTATCTCGTAATTTCCCATAAAAATCTTAATCAAATTACCTGTCGCCTTGGTGTTTGGCAACTTTTCTTCCAGATAATCCATTAAAAGATAATACTTTTCTTTAAATTTTTTATCCGCTTTCATTAATTTTTCCACATTTAAAATATGCACATAAGTGTCATAAAATAATGCTTTTACAATGATTTCTTCTTTGCTTCCAAAATACTCGTAAGCAGTACCCTTCCCAATTCCTGCGCGACTTGTAATATCACTTACCTTAATGCTGTTAATATCGTAATTCTCCTGCACCATTTCGATGACAGCTTTATACATCAGCATTTCTTTTTCTGCAATGCCCTCAAACATCAAAAGTGCATTGCCGCTTCTATTTTCACTCATTTTATACCTCTTTTACCCTACAGTTCCTCTTCTACCATGCTCTTGTTCTTATTGAAAATATCATAAATACAAGGTACAACAATCAGTGTTAAAAGAGTACCGTAAATCAAACCACCCGACATAGTGATAGCCATCGGCTGCACCATCTCAGACCCTTCTCCCATACCTAATGCCATAGGAATCATGGAAAGAATTGTTGTTAACGCTGTCATAAGAATCGGACGCAAACGGGCTTTACCGGCTTCGACAATCGCTTCCTTCTTCGCCATACCTTCACGACGGAGCTGATTGATAAAATCTACCATAACAATACCATTATTAACAATGATACCGGCCAGCATTACAAAGCCTACCATTGCGATAACACTCACTTCGTAACCACTGAAATACAAGGCGCCAAAGCCACCTGTAAACGCCAACGGAATTGTAAACATAATGATAAAAGGCGACAACAATGACTGGAACTGTGCAACCATTACCATATAAATGAAGATAATTGCCAAAATCAACATTAATGCCAGCTGTTCCATTGCATCCATAATCATTTCATCTTCACCGGCCATCTTCAAAGAATATCCTTCCGGAAGTTCGTAATCATTCAGCTTCTCTTGAAGTTCATTACTTACCAAAGTAACGTTATGGTCCGCATCAACACCTGCAGTTACGTTGATATAACGGATCTGCGCAGAACGATTAATGGAGTTCATGGAAATACCTTCTTCAAAGGTAGCAATTTCCGTAATTTTAATTTCTTCCTCTTCGCCATCCTCATTGGTATAAGGGAAGGTAATTGCTTTGATATCTTTTAATGTTACTTCTGACTGTTCTTCACTCATGACATAAACGTCATAATCCTTAACATCAGTAGATACCTGTGTTGATGCAGTATCTGCAGCCATTTCCATATATACAAGCTGGAATACCTGTGCTACTGTCATTTTATAATTAGCAGCCTTTTCTTTATCCACATGAATTGTTAAGGATGCTGTAGTATCTTCCAAACCATCGTTAACATCAACCGTACCTTCGGTTTCTTCAACAATTTTTGCCACATCCTGCGCTATTTCTTCTAATTTATCCAAATCGCGTCCCTGCACCTGAATGCTGAGACCACTACCTAACATTGCTGTCATATCCGATGAAGAAGAGCTAATCTCAACCAACCCATCAATATCTTTGGTTTTCTCTTCAATTTCATCAATAATGTCATACATGGAACGATCACTTTCCGGAGCCAAAAGAATATAGTAGGTTACAGAATCTGTTCCTGTAGCCATCAAACTCATAGTACCGCCACCACCGGCCATTGCACCAATGGTTTCAATACCTTCTATATCCGAAATTGCCTCTGTTGTTTCATCTGCCAATGCTTTTAACTCATCAAAGGTCAGCACCTGCTCCTCTTTCGGTCCTACCGTCATGGAAATCTGATCAGCTTCCATTTCCATATCCATAAATGTAAAACCTCTTGAAAATGCAGCCCATATACTTACAACCAATAAAACTACCGATACAATTAAAACCAACGGTTTCAAACGTAAAATATAATATAATATATTTCCGTACCAGTCTCTGAACTTATCATATAACTTAGTCTTGGGTTCAACTGCATTTTTAAGCATACCCGATGCCATCATGGGTACGAAGGTCAACGCAACAATTAAGCTGGCAACCAGGGTATATGTAATCGTCAATGCGATATCTACAAACAATTGTCTTGTAATACCCTCTGTAAAAATAATCGGTGCAAATACACAAATTGTTGTTAAAGTAGATGCAATAATCGCACCTCCAACCTGGGATGCACCTTCCACAGCCGCTTTCTTTGCTGACATACCCAATTTTTTGAGTCGATATATATTTTCAATAACTACGATGGAGTTATCCACCAACATACCGATACCCAAAGCAAGACCTGATAAGGAAATCAAGTTTAAAGTAATATCCGTAAAATACATTAATACAATAGCAAAAACAACACTCATAGGGATTGAGCATGCAATAACAAAAGTAGAACGCCAGTCTTTTAAGAAAATAATCAAGATAATGACTGCCAAGATAGCACCCATAATCATATTTTCCATAACTGATTTTACAATCATATCAATATAAACACCCTGGTCCATTAAGACAGCAATGTTTAACTCCGGATTGGTTTCTTCAAGGCTTTCAAATCTTTCCAATAAGTTATCGGTTACTTCACCTGTGGAGTAACCGGTCTGCTTTTCAAAAGAAAGCATAATAGCCGGGTTTCCGTTGACACGGGAGTAAGAATCTGCGGCATTATCCACAAGTGTGATATCTGCAATATCTTTTAAATAAATTACTCCGACACTATCCATCCCCATATCCATCAAGACAAGGTTAGAAAGGTCACTATAAGAAGATACTTCATCTCCTACACTCACCATATACTGTGTATCGCCGTCCATTACATAGCCTGCAGGCATATAAAAGTTCTGCGCCATAAAAAGGTTATTAATCATATCAACCGTAAGAATCTGGGTTAAATCTGCAGAATCTTTCGCCTGTTCTTCCGCATCGTCAATTTGTTGTTCGCCGGCTTCTATCTGAGCAAGCGCGGATGAAAGCTGAGATGATGCGGTACTCATTTCAATGACTGCATTTATTTCTGCTTCCGTCAACGCCATATATGCATCATTTAAAGTTGTTTTGCCTTCATTCACCTGATTTTGTGCGTTTTGAGCTGTAGCAATACCTGCGTTCAACTGTGCCAGGGTTTTGGTTAACTTTTCTACCGCAGCAGGAATATCCTCATACGTATTTACCGTAATTCCCAATGCTGAAAAAGTTGATGCACTTTTTTGCAGTTCTACATTAATTCCTGCCAAATATCCCTCCAGTGCACTAACCAGTGAGCCTTGCGTTGGATCATAAGGTGGTAATTCAATACCTTGAGACTGCATACTTTGAATAATCATTTCATCCGTCAAAAAAGGATATGCTTCTTGCATTGTCTTTATAGTAGTAATTGCTTCCTCTAATTTCTTTGCCCCATCATAGGTTTCATTCAGCATCTTAATCGCTGATTCCAACGATTTTTTATTCGTATTTAGCTCATTTATAGTCTGCGTTAAGGTATTTCCGCCAATACTTGCCTCAATCTTTCCATTTACAACATCATTTGTATTGGATGCCATCTGGGATGCCAATTCTTTCTGAGCATTTTCCAATTCTTTCTGACCATTTTCAACTTCTTCTCTTGCTTCCGCAAGTTCTTCTCTTGCTTCGATAAATTTCTCATCTATTTCGGCCAAAATCTTTTCATTTAATGCCTCTACTTTATCTTCATTGATAATAACGGTATAGCGTTCTTCAACAGTACCCGTCAAGCTAACCGTAGCAACACCTTCTACACTTTCAAGAGCAGGCTTTAATTCATTTTCTACATATTCAGCTATCTCAATCTGAGACATACCTTCAATATCAGCAGAAGCAACCATAATCGGAAGCATATTAGGATCTAACTGCATAATCATGGGCGCACTGACCGTATCTGCCCAACCACCTTTTAACTGATCCAGTTTTTGCTGCATTTCAATAACAACAGAATCCATATTGGTATCCTGTTCATACTCTAAAATAACCATTGAATAGCTGTTAGACGAAACAGAACTAACACTTTTTATGTTAGATGTAGTGGCCATAGCAGCTTCAATAGGCGCCGTAATGCTCTTTTCAATTTCCTCCGGACTTGCACCGGGGTCTGTCGTTATAACCAATGCGTAAGGCAAACTCATATTGGGTAAAAGATCTGTTGTCATTCTCATAAGAGAAACAACACCTAATACTAATACCAATACAACCCCCACCCATACTGTATATGGTTTTTTCACACTAAATTTTGAAAACATATTAAGCCTCCGTTTTTATACTTTTCATAAATCTGCGTATAAATTTATGATTTCTGCAAGATAAACGATATAAGTAAATTAACCTCTTAGTAAGTATAAAATATTGTCTAAAAATAATTTATCTAAACACAACTCCTACACCTGCATATCAGAAATATGCTAATTCAGTATAGATAACATTTGTGTTCATATTGTGACTGACCGTTCGGTCAGTTATGAGCAAAAAAATGGAGTTCCTTAGAACTCCAACAAAAAATGCCCAGAGCCGGAATCGAACCAGCGACACGAGGATTTTCAGTCCTCTGCTCTACCAACTGAGCTATCTGGGCAATTACTTCCTAAGAAGTTAGTAGCGGGGGAAGGATTTGAACCTACGACCTCCGGGTTATGAGCCCGACGAGCTTCCAGACTGCTCTACCCCGCGTTAATACGGTTTGGATAAACCTGAACTTTGTGTAGTGATACTTCCCTAGCACAAGCATTTCTCTTAAGAAATGAATGGGCGGAGATGGATTCGAACCATCGAAAGCGTTGCTAACAGATTTACAGTCTGCCCCCTTTGGCCACTCGGGAACCCGCCCATAATGTATAAATATTCAATTCGTATCTTTCGATACAAGTGGGACCTACAGGGCTCGAACCTGTGACCCTCTGCTTGTAAGGCAGATGCTCTCCCAGCTGAGCTAAGATCCCAAAGTATAAACGACCCAGATCGGACTCGAACCGACGACCTCCGCCGTGACAGGGCGGCGCTC
>CAZQBM010000015.1:0-41755 GCA_964591945.1 uncultured Lachnospiraceae bacterium
CTTTGCTTTTAAATATAATTTTTCCCAAATATCCATATTTCCCTCCACCAAATTCAAATTTTCTTTTGTTATTCAGTAGCAAATTCTCCTGTAATCTCACTCTTTTGCAAAATATGTCCTTCAGCTTTTTTCAAGAAAGTCCTTTTGAATATATTTGCAGACAAATCCATTTCACAATCTAATGCATACAGTGTAAACCTATATAAATGTTTCTTACCTTTAGGCGGCTTAGGTCCTGCATATCGATGCCAACCATAAGCAAGTCCCTGCTTTGCATTTTTATATGCTTCTATATTTTTTCCTGATGGGATTTCTTCCCTTATGCTATTTGTTGCCGGAATATTCCAAACAATCCAATGTGTAAAATCTTTAATTGGATGGCTCAAATCTTCCAAAGTAATTGCTATGGTTTTTGCACTTGGCGAAAGATTTTCAACAACAAACTCCGGCGATATATCCAGACCATATCCTGTATGTTCAATAAGAAATTGTCCTTGTGCATCTATTCCGTTGCACTTAAATTTCAGCATATCGTTTCCCAAATTAAAATCCTCCTCGTCAGTTAAACATCACGCTGTTAAATTCAAATTTTCTGTTACTTTCAATCACTTCGCAAGTCTGAAAGTTATCAGTTCTCTTTCGATTTCTTTCGTAACAGCACACCTATAACAACTCCAAATATAAAAGCAACAAAATGCGTAACAAAACTTTCTAACCCAAGCAAAAGCGATAACACCGAGAAAACTATAATGTATATACGCTCTCCCTTTCTCAGGTTTTCTTTACATATAGCGTCCTTTTTCAATTTTATAACGCATACAATACCAATCATTCCAAATATACCTGCAGACGCACCCACAGATGTACTATCCGGAAAAATCAAACACATAATAATCGCATTTACAATCGCAATCGCATGATACAATAACGCATAAGCTAAACTGCCGATTTTCTTTTCAACAACTTTCCCCGCGAACAATAATGCAAAAACATTGAACAACATATGTAAAATACCGGCATGTAAATACATATGCAAAAACAGTCTCCAAAACTCTCCGTCGATAAACACTTTGGTTTTAGACATTGAACCTATAAAGCCAAGTTTCCCTTCACATCCCGCAAGAAAATTTAAAATGTATGCCACCATTTTATGATCAGCAAGTTGATTTAGTGCAGTCTCACTTACAATGATTGAATTGATAATGAAAACAATAACACATATTGTTGCAATGGTTATGTTGGCTATGCCATACTTATCAATAAGACTCGGTTTTCTTGATTTCTTCATTTTACTCCACAATACTCATCTGAATACTACCGCTCGTCGTTGTTACCTCGCACACGCCACCGCTTGTTGTCTCCGGCACTTTCACACTTCCGCTGGTTGCATTCGCTTGGAAAATCTTCTCTGTAAGCAAAGTGCCTCTGATACTTCCGCTGGTTGCTTCAAGTTTTAAATTTGTCGCGTCGCAGGCTTCCAGTGCAATTCCGCCACTGCTGTTTTCCAAGCTAATATCCCCGGATGCAATCACGTTGGTGCAATAGATTTTACCACTGGAATTACTTCCTGTTAAATTTGCACATTCTACTTCGTCAAGATGCAAACCTCCACTGGTTCCTTTTACATTAACATCGCCTGTCGCAACGATTTCAGAAAGGTGCATAACACCGCTGGAATTTTCCACAGATAAGTTGACACACTCCACTTTGGAAACGCCGATGCCGCCACTGCTTCCGTTTATTTCCACGTTTCCTGTGGCGCACACAGAAGTCACATCTATGATTCCGCTGGTTCCTTTTACCCAAAGGTCACCAATGCTATTATCGCCCACATAAATTCCGCCGCTGGTATTCTCAACTTTCAAGGTACCCTCCACATCTGCCATAAAATTCGTTTTACCGCTAGTGTTTGAAACCTCGGCCTCCGCAAAGGTAAAATCGCCCTGCACATCAATTCTTCCGCTGCTGTTATCAACGAAAAGTGCCTCATACTCTCTTTCGGGAAGATATACTGTAATTTCAATCTCGCCAAAATTTATACCGATGTTTTGATACCACTTCTTCTCATCTACTCTTTCAATGGTCAAAGTGTTATTAACAACTTCTACTCTATCGAAAACCACCTCATTCTCCGTACATACCACTTTACAATTACCATCTGCCGCAGGCACAAGACTTACCGTTGCCTCATTGCCCTTAATCCATATGTTAGAAAAAGAATCTTCAACCTCATAAGTGTTGGTTTCCCATTCCACTGTATTTAATTTTGTCACATCAAACTGAACGAAAGCCAAGCTTCCCACGATAGAAACAAACCCCACCGCTATCATAGATATCGCCACTATAATCGCAATCTTTTTTGCCTTCTTCATTTACGTATACTCCTCGTATCATATTTTAAAGTTATTTTTAATCCAATAGGCTTCGTTACGCCCATACTATAATTCACAAAGTAACCGTTTCAAATATAAGTCTTTCTATTCCAAACAGTTTTACTTCCCTATAAACAAGCCCTTAATGCCAAGCAATACTTTCTTGCTCGCCCAAAGAATGCCCTTTGTCACAAGATTAAAAGCAAAGAACAGCAAGATGGAAAGGCCCATACACACAAGCCCGGCTCCAAGTGCCACGCCACCCGATACGAACTGTCCGCCAAACAAAAAAGCCACTGCCAACCTAACAAACGCAATCCCACAAATCACTACTGCCAAATCTACCACATACAGGGATATAATCACGCTCCAAACAGAAAGATAAACTGCCAACACAGTTAAAATCACTGCGGCCAGTAAAGGTATCCAAAGCGGTGCCCCCAGAACCAGAAGTACAATCTCCCACGCTTTCAATGCACGTTTCGGCTTTACCTTTTCTTTTACCAGTTTCGGCAAAGATACTTCTGATAAAATCTGTGAGATGATTTCCTCGATGTTGCCCAAGGCCTCTACGGCTTCCTCTTCGCTCATGCCGTCTTCTACCCTGTCATCAATCATTTCACAATAAAAATCTATGGATTTGTTAATATCTCCTTCCGGCAATCCCTGTAACCGTTCACGAAGTACCGTTAAGAATTCGATTTTATTCATCTGTGCTTTCCTCCCTTGCCACAAAACTGTAAATGGACATTATCTCTTTCCATTCTTCTTTGAAATCCTCAATACGCTGTAAGCCAAGTGGCTCAATATGATAATACTTTCGAAGTCTCCCGTTATGCTCCGCCGAACGGACCGTAAGCATATTTGCAGCCTCAAGTCTTCGAAGTATGGGATACAGGGTCGATTCCGAAATATCTATGTATGGCTTAATGTCTTTGATAATCTGATAGCCGTAAGAATCTTCATTTTTAATTGCTGCAAGGACACACACATCCAAAAGTCCTCTTTTAATCTGAATATCCATTTTAATACCCTCCTTTGCATAATACTATACGTCGCATAGTATTATGTGTCAAGGGGTATTTTTATAAAAAAGAAAAAGTCCATCTTTAAAAGAGAGACTTAATTTCGTCACAAAGGCCAAAAGCAATGGCTTCGTCCGCATTCATAAAGTTATCAAAGGAAGTCGCTTCATCGATTTCCTCTACGGTTTTGCCGGTGTGTTTTGCGAGAATACCGTTAGTAATCGCTTTGGTCTCCAAAATGGATTCCGCAGTCTTTTTGATGGTTGTAGCCGAACCGCCCATACCGCCGGAGATAAGGGGTTCGTGGATCATCACCTTGCTGTGGGGAAGGATATAACGACGTCCCTTCTGACCACCCGCAAGAATTACGGCGCCCATGGAAGATGCCGAACCGACACAATACATATTGATAGGAATTTTACCCTCGCAAGACTGAATCACATCGTAGATTACCAAACCTGCATTTACTGAACCGCCGGGGCTGTTAATGAAAATGTCAATCGGCTCATTGGACTGTGCAAGATACAGAAGTTCCGATACGAAGGTATTAGCCATTTCCGATGTCACTTCGCCGGTAAGAAAAAGCTTACGGTTGCTAAAATGCTTTGACCAAAGAGAAACTTCACGGATACCGCCGTAACTTTCCACTTCCACGCTGGGGTGCCAATCCACCATTTTAGGGTCATAATTTCCGGTTGCTACATTATTCATCATACTATACATAAGTGTTCTCCTCCTTTTAAATGCCACCCCTTCATCAGGGGCGGCGTTAAAATATTGTGAATAGTTACACGACATCACTTATGATGCCTCGCGGGTCTTATCTGCTGCTGACCGCTCCTTCTCCATCTTCTGATAGATAGGATCATCGAAGACCTGATAACGTCTGCTGATTACAGGCTCCGCGCCACGACGGAACACTACAACCTGTTCCAAGGGCATATTCAGGACCTTGGTAACCTGCCAGTTCATCTTACGCGCCACGTGCTCGCAGGTTTCCAAATCCCTGCCGCCCATATAAACGTAAGTATCACAATTATTGATAATTGTGGTAGCTGCTACCGGTCCGTACATACCGGCAAGCTGCGATTCACTCTGTAACAAAAGAGTTACACTGATACCGGCCGCTCTGAAGATACTGATATACTCTTCAAAAGCGTTGATTCTGCTTCCGCAGGCAAAATCGTCGCAGATGATATGTACAGGAACATCCAGACAATTGTCATCGTTCTCTTCCGCTGTTTCAAACAAGGTACGGAACATATCTGCATACATCAAATTCACGTAGTTCTGCAAAGTAGTGTTCACCGGTGAAGTAACTACAAAGACTGCTGTCTTTTTTTCGCCCAATTCTTTGAAAGAAACACGTTTTTCTTTTCTTGCCATGGCAACAATATTTTCCGTAAAAATTTTATCCATTGCATTGTTTACAATAGAAATGATGCAACTTGAGGTTTTCATGGACAATCCACTGATGGTTCTCCACAACTCGCATGCCTGATTCCCCGGCTTGAAATACTCAAGTTCTTCAAACTCGCAGTCTAAACTACAGGTAAAGTGGCCATTCCTTTCTTTCACTATCATATTGCGATACATATCCACTACATCCGCAAAACTGGGTTTACGTTTCGCCTCAGAAGCTTTCTCTCTGGCCAATGCGATAATGGCCGCAAGAACACTTGTCGCGCTGTCATTCCAATAAGGATCCGGTACACCGCTTTGTGTTTTACTTACAGTCATCGAAATTAAGTTCTTGGCAGTTTGAACAATATCAACATCATTGCGGATATAATCCATAGGGTCATACCCCACCTCGCATTTCTCCGGATGTGTAAAATCCAGGTTGATTACATTGTATCCTCGCTTCTTTAATAAAGTTGCGCATTTTTCACGTACCACTCTTTTGGCAATGGGTACTACAAGACTTTTATTATACGTATGTAAAAGTCTCGGAATCGTCACCGAGTAAGTCTTACCGCACCCCGTAGGACCGATAATTAATTCGTTCATATTAATGCCTGTTTCTTCGAAACTTGCCGGAAATACCTGACCGGCCGCCAAGCATGTTAAGTCTTTTTCTTTCATACGGGCTCTTCCTTTCGATTTCAGTTCGTTTGTCGCTTTTGCAACATCTTCCACTTTTTGTTCCGTTACATCTTTCATAATCCGCTCCCCTTTCGTTTTTTCTCGTCATCGTGTTTATATCGTAGCAACCTCCTGCTTGTTTCACAATCAACCCGTAGTTGAAACCGTCGTTACGTTGTGAATTTTATATTAGCTGCTTTTTAAAACAATGAAAATTTCTTTCATCTATCCATTGTTATTTTTTTAACATTTTTATGAAAACCTATTGCATCTTGTAAAAAAAAGTGATATGTTTAGTTTAAGAAAGTATCATAAAATTGCTATGTCCCTGCCCGGGTGCACGGTAGCACCCCGTCGGAATGTTTTCCGGCCAAGGCAGTTTTCATGGAAGAAAGGAGGGGACGAAGATGGCATATCAGTACGCTTTAAGCAACATCTATAATCATTATCTGACTACTTATGCGCCCAAAAGTGCAACGCGCTATGATGCCCATAAGAAAAGCGAACTTCGAAATGTATATAATTCCATTGTCAAATTAAATAAAGACGCCCCTCTATCCATTGTGGACACCAGCGAGGCTGCTCAGAAATATGTGGTTGGCATTAAAGAGAATGCCCGTGAATTGCGTAATACCATTACTTCTTTGAGTGGTTCTGATGAAAGCGAACTTCTAAATCGTAAGATGGCTTACAGTTCGGACAGTTCCGTTGTCGATGCTAAATTTATCGGAGATATCTCAGGGCAAAACGAAGATGAATCGTTAGAAATTGGTGTAGAACAGATAGCGCAATCGCAGATTAATACCGGTAATTATTTAAGAAAGGACGCTATGGCTTTGTCAAGCGGCACCTATTCTTTCGACATTGGTATTAATAATACCGGTTACGAATTCCAGTTCAATATCAACCCCGGTGATACTAACTTTGATTTGCAGAATAAACTGGCACGTTTAATTAATAATGCAAATATTGGTTTAACTGCCACAATTAAAGAATATGATGCCGATCTTGCAGCGCTTTCCTTAGAATCCACCGCTACAGGTATTGATTTAGGTCACGCCACATTATTTGATATAACAGATGATAATACCAGCCGGACCGGCGGTGTTGCGGATTACTTAGGAATTAACGAAGTAACACGACATCCTCAGAATGCAATTTTTACATTAAATGACGAGAAGCGCGTTTCCTACACAAATCATTTTACCGTACAAGGCAAATATGATATCACGCTCAAAGGTTTAACTTCTGATGAGAATACAGTCACCGTAGGCTTAAAACCCGATATGGAATCCTTAAGTGAGAATATCAATCGTTTCATTGGCGGATACAACAATTTCATCCGTGCCGCTGCAGAATACCAGAACTCTCAGCCTAAGAGTAGCCAACTCATTCGTGAAATGTCACGCATTTCAGGATTGTATAACAACGAATTAGGACCACTTGGCATTTCTCTTACCGAAAATGGTACCATTCAGGTAGACAGCACTACTTTGAAGGCAGGCCTTGAAGAAAACGGTACCGCCGAATCTATGGACGGTATCAAACGCTTTGCCAATGCCGTTTTAAACAAAACCAACGCGATTTCTTTAAATCCGATGGACTATGTAAATAAAACTATTGTAGCTTACAAGAATCCCGGTAAGAATTTCTCACCGGCATACATTACAAGCCAGTACAGCGGTATGATGTTTAACAGTTACGTATAAAAGCAAATAAAAAAGAGTAGTTGATTATTCAACTACTCTTTCTTTGTATTCTCTTATATTAATTACATTTCTCCCAATCCACTCTCGATTGCTTCCACAAGATGCTTTAACGCTTCCTGTTCATCTTCACCTTCACAACACAAAGTAATTTCATCGCCACACTTTACGCATGCACCCAAAACACTGAGCACACTCTTGGCATTCGCCGTGGTATCACGAAACGAAAACGTAATCAGCGACTTAAACTGAATTGCCTCTTTGCAAAGATTTCCTGCCGGACGCAAATGCAATCCTGTAGGATTCTTAACTACTACACTCTGACTTACCATATGCATTCCCCCAATCTATTCTGTTTTCAATACATTATTTACCCCAAAATAAGTATAACATACATTCCGTTTTTTCACAAGTCTGCCCCACACAGGCTTGTTTTCTTTGTTACACTTCCTATATCGTCATTATACATAAGAATCTTTAATTTTATATTAAGTAATTCTCATCTACCCCTACAGCATTGTGTTTTGTATTAACTCAGCGAGCTTCTTTGCTTCCTGCTCAATCATTGCCTGATCCTTACCTTCAATCATAACACGAACCTTCGGTTCTGTTCCGGAAGGACGAATTAATACTCGACCTTCTCCTGCAAACTTCGCATTCAACGTTTCAATTGCTGCCGCAATTTCAGGATATTCCATATAACGGTCTTTTTTATGATTCGGTACCTTCGCATTTACAAGCGCCTGCGGTAAAACTTCCATAATGGATGCAAGCTCTGATAAAGGCTTTCCTGTTTTTACCAATACTTCCAAAAGAAGTAAGGCGCTTAACAGACCATCGCCGGTAGTATTACGATCCAACATAATGATATGTCCGGACTGTTCACCACCCAAATTAGCACCAACCTCCTGCATACGCTCCAATACATAGCGGTCGCCTACTTTGGTTTGCTCCAAAGTAATACCTTCACGCTGCGCCATCAATGTCATACCCAGGTTGGTCATAACCGTAACAACAATCATATCCTTCTTTAAGGTTCCCTGCTGTTTCATGAAGTTACCGATAATCGCCATAATTTGATCACCGTCAACCAACTTACCATTTTCGTCTACAGCTAACATTCTGTCAGCATCACCATCAAAGGCAATACCAAGATTTGCTTTTTCATAAACAACTCTTGCACAAAGCTCCTGCATATGTGTAGAACCACAGTTTGCATTAATATTAGTTCCATCCGGCATATTGTGTATTGCAACCACATTAGCACCAAGCTCTTTTAAAGCTTCTACAGAAGTATAGTAAGATGCACCCTCTGCACAATCCACAACAATTTTCATACCGCTCAAATCCACATTTACGGACTGAATGGAATGATTAATATATTCCTCACATGCATCGGTACGATATTTAATTTTACCCACACCGGAACCGGTAGGGAAATTAACACCATCCATATTGCTCTTAATCAAATCTTCGATTTCATCTTCCATTGCATCGGGAAGCTTATATCCGTTACCATCAAAAAACTTAATTCCATTAAACTCAACCGGATTATGAGATGCAGAAATTACTACCCCCGCATCTACTTTATACTTTCTTGTAAGGTATGCCACTGCAGGTGTGGGAACCACGCCTACATACACCGCATTAGCACCTACAGAACAAACACCTGCCATCAGTGCATTTGCTAACATATCTCCCGAAATTCTGGTATCGCATCCTACCATAATTGTAGGCTTGTGATTGGTCTCTTTGGTTAAAACATATGCGCCCGCCTGGCCTAACTGCATTGCCAAAAGCGGTGTCAGCTCCTCGTTTGCCACGCCTCTTACGCCATCTGTTCCAAATAATCTAGCCATTTTACTTATACCGGTCCTTCCTGTCTGATTTCGCCAGCCCTTTTATGGTGTCTGCGAAATACGAACTTGAATTTTAAAATTATCTTTAATATATGCGCCCTCCGGCAACCCAAAATCAGGTGATATCGTATAGATACCCGGGCTCAGTTCTGATAAACTGTTCTGAAGCATATATGCTGCCATATCTAGACGCGGAACTGCATTCTCTGCATCATATTCATCCAGCACGCTTGCAAGACCATAGACCTTCAGGTTCGTTTCCTGATTGGTCAGATAATTGCCATCCGCAAGTACCTCCGCGCGATATCCTTCCGGAAGATTATCAACCCGTACATCGCTCTTGTTAAAAGCTATCGTAACAAAAGTTTCTTTCTTGACTTCCACATTAATCTTTGTGAATCCGTTCATGTTATCTTCTGCAAAAATAACATTTCCGGGCAAATAATCATGCAACTTAATACGTACTTCTAAATCAGACTGAAGACCTTCCACATTTAAAATGCTTTCCGGAACCACAATGCTGTTAATCTCGTCTAATACTGACTTACGTCCGGCTATCAAAACAGTTTCCACATCTGACTCAATCACACCGGTAAGTGCGTAACCTTCTGCGGGCTCACCGCCCACTCTATACTCTACAGGAACTTCTTTGGTCATTAATATTTCCTGATTTACGCTGACTGTATTAATATTCATAGTAATACGGTCATCGTTAATTTCTTTACCCAAGGCGTCATACAACTTAATCGGTACGCTGGAACTTACATTCGCTTTTACGCCATCTACATCAATCTGTGCTCGCGCATAGCTAATCTTATTAATCAGCGACTCCGGCCCCTCCAAATAAATCTGATTTAAGTTACTTGTCAATGCACCGAGAATATATCCGTCATCAGGCTCTCCCGAAACAGTAATTTCAATTACTTTTTGAACCCTCTTCAAGTCTTCAATACTTAATCTCACATTTTCCTGATCACTCTTAATATCATCTATCTCATTGGCATATTTATTGGAGGTTACATCGATACTTAAAGTATCCATCGTCGTAAGGTCTTTCATATCTGCCGTAGCAGTAATATTCTCCTTGGCGATATCTTCAACAATAGAACGACGACCTTTTATCGTTACCGTAATTTCTCCTGTACCATCCAATATCTCGTACACTTTACCTTGCGACTCTAACTCTTCTGCGTTCAGAATTTGTACTTCAACCCCGGAAAACTGAACCGTTTTAACGGGGTCATCTATATTTACAACAATCAGCCATAAAATAATAGAAAAAAGCACAGCCAGAATCTTAAGGTCAAGATTGTTCATTATTTTCTTTTTCATCTTTTTTCTTCTTGCCCCGTCCTTTCTGCCAGAATTTGGCTTTTTTCTCAACCTGCGGCTTATTCTGAATAACAGCCAACTGTTCACGCAACCCATCCGCATTCAAATTACGATACAATTGTCCCTTATATGCCACACTTACCTTACCGGTTTCTTCCGATACGATAATAGTCATGGAATCAGTCAGCTCAGAAATACCTACACCCGCGCGGTGTCTGGTTCCCAAATCCTTACTTAAAGTTCTGGTATCTGTCAAAGGAAGATAGCAGGTTGCGGAAACCACACGATCCTTACGAATAATAACAGCACCGTCATGTAACGGTGTGTTATGTTCAAAAATATTAATTAAAAGCTGACTGCTTACAATACCGTCAACCGCAATACCGGTTCTTTCATACTCGCCCAGGGGTGTTTTTTGTTCCACTACAATAAGGGCCCCGGTACGAACCTTGCCCATTTCAAAACTTGCATTTACAATTTCATTTAAGGTTTTATCCGAAAATAAACCTTCTTCTTCTTTTACATCAAACGGATTCAATGTTGTAAGGAAGTTTTTCTGACCGATTGCTTCAATTACACGACGAATTTCGGGCTGTAACGCTACGATTACCGCCATTGCTACCAAATATAAAAGATTTTTGGCAATCCAAATAATGGTAGTCATATTGAGCATAACTGCCACTGCCAAGAAAATCAAAACAACTGCGATACCCTTTAAGAATGTCCATGCCCTGGTGTTTTTAATCATAATCATTGCTTCATAAATCAAAAACGCCAGAATAAAAATCTCCAGGATATCCAGAATCCCAATATGCGGAATTCGAAAAGCTGACAAATATTCACTTGTAAATTCGCCGATACGTTCCAGCATATTTCTTCCAATCCCGCGAAACTTACAGAATCACGTTTCTTTTTTATTTATCATCCAAATGATAAGTTCTTTTTACTCCCTCAGCCGGTGCCTTTGATGCGGGAGCCGCGCCTGTCTTTACGCCGGTATTTGTAGCAATTCTCGTTGCGGCACCCGTGGTTGCTGTTCTTGCCCCGCCTAAATTTGTTGCTCTTGTTGCCGCACTGCTTCCAACAGTTCTTGTTGCCGTAGTCCGACCTGCTGCCACACCACTTCCTGCAGTTCTTGTTGCACCGCCTGTACTTGCTACAGAGTTTCTCTGCTGAGCATTGCCTGCCTGCGCACGAACTGATCTGGTTACTCTTGCACGGCTTTCTTCGGATATTTCTTCTTTTTCAGAGCTTTTACCGGATACTTTTTTAACTTTTACTTCCGGGGTTGAAATACTAATCTTCGGTACCGCTTTGACAAAATAATAATACTCGTCATCTTCAAACTGCACGCGCTCGGTTCTTGCATAATCTACATTGAATACAAAGAATTGCAATACCTTTACTACACCGAATGCAAGTACGCTTCCCAAAATAACTCCAATAATGGGAATATTGGTTGTGTACATCAAATCACCAATTAAAAGAATTAAAATATCTGCCAAACCGCCCACAATAATCGCAATGGTCCACGCATAATCAATATTCATACGACGAATGATATATACCAAAATTACGGTAACCGCGAATGCAATCACCATAACAAACATTTCTTTATTCCCTACAATACCGTCAATCAAATATTTAAACTTTGCCATCATGCCGTCCGCATCCAATGCTGACAACGCATTTGCTGACTCTTTGATATATCTTAAAATGTGATATACCACTACGCCACAACTCACCGAAACTACAGACGCCGGTGTTCCAATCAATCCAAGTGACAAAGGAATTGCGTAAGGAATCTGAAGCATACAACAAATGGGTGTTAAAATCACCACAAACGTATCTTTCGGCGAAAAACGAAAATATAAAAGGAACATTAAAAGATAAATAATACCTAAAATCAACGCGCATTCCATCGAAAGTGCATATACATGCAGCAGCGATAAAAACGCACTACAGATAATTATAAAATTCAAAGGAAGGAAGGAACACAGCAAAGCAAGAATCAATGCAATGGGAAACTTCGCAACCTTCTCCATATAACCGATATTTCCGTTGATAAACAGAAATGTAATTAACGCGGTAAGAAATTTTCCCACCGGAATTAAGTATACTTCGTACTTGCCGCATATTTTTTTCAGTTGTTCTCGTATCACCAACAATTGTGTCATTACTGCATTTTATCCTTTCTTTCTCTTTGGTAGAGAATCTGGAGTCTCTTCAAATTATTAAAATATACCTTCAGGCGTTTCTTTGCCTTGCGGTATCTGATGGCATAAACCACATAAGAAATCAGTACGTAAACGCCTGTGAATGCAAAATAATACACAATCAGTTTCTTTACATACTCTAATATATCAATTTTATAAATATCCGATAAAAACAATTCGGAATCATACAAGACAAAAAGTGCCACTATTAACACAAACGCTATCGTTGCACTGATTACCGACTTAAGAATCTGAAGGCTGATATAATCACCGCGGAAATAAGAACCGATTTCTTCATTCTTTTTTCCTTCCTTCTGTTCATACGCAGCAAGTCTCGTCATTAACTTTACACGCTGTTCACTAATCATACTAACCTCTGTCTGTCGTATTGACTTCGATTTCCTTTTTTAATCCCAAAAACGCATTCTGGGATTGTCTTTCGGATCTTTGCGCGCCGGTGCAGGCTCAGTAACCTTAGGCTTAATAATATTTGTAATGCCTCTTGCCAAATCCACCTTACACTTCTCGCAATATCTTCCGGTTTTAATCATTGCACCACAACCTTCACAGTTGATACCAATGGGCGAATCTTCCGCAAAAACAAGACGTTCCTGACGAATCCACTGATTTACCTGATTATGGCTGACACCGCACTGTTCCACGATTTCGTTAATACCAGCAGTCTTACAATCCTGCACAAACTTTTTAACTTCCTGGAACTTCTGCTCTTCCATTTCACGACACGCCTGACAAATTGGCGGTCCTGATATATAGTTAAATACTTTTCCGCATTTACGACAATTTCTTACGTCCATAGTTACCCTCCCATCTGCTGTTTTCAAACAGCATTACAAGCCCTTTCCGATTGCCAGGGCTATAAAATATACTTTCTCAACACCGCCGCGCCGTAATACCTCCGCCGCAGCCTCTATGGTGTTTCCCGTTGTGAATACATCATCCACCAGTATAATCGTCTTTAATTTTACATCATTTTGGACCATATGAAAAGCCTTTTTCATATTATTTTGTCGTGTTGTGTGGTCCATTTTCTTCTGAGATGCGGTTTTTTTGACTCTGATTAGAATATCTTCTCGTACAGGGATACCGCTTCCCTTTGATATTTCCTTGGCAAGAAGGGTTGCCTGATTATATCCGCGGCTGTTTAATTTGGACCTATGCAAGGGAATCGGCACCAAGGCCTCTCCCTTCATTCGCAAGACAGCAGGCAATAGAAATCGTCTGATTTCTTCCCCATAAAATTCTGCGTACTCCGCACGTCCGAGATTTTTGAACCGATGAACGGAGTCATGAACGGAAGCATATTCATATAACGCAATTCCATACTCAAAACTTCTCACCTTACCGCTACAATCCCTGCATCTGACCTGTTCCTGACGTTCTAAATGTTTCCCGCAGGAAACACATCTAGGTGCCTTTACAATCCTTGTAATATCTTTGCACTCCGGGCAGATAAGCCGCTTTCCGCCAAGCACAGTATCACAAATCGGACAATGCCTGGGAAAGAACCAATTCTTTAAACCTTCTTCCGTCTGTTTATACAAAGTATTTTTCGTTATGCTTTTCTTTGTATTTTTCTTTGCATTTTTCTCTTTTGTAATCGTTTTCTGCAAAGAATTAATTTTCACTCACCTCTTTTATTCTGTTTAATAAATCCGTATATCGTTTCTGTTCATCTCCTCTTGCAATCATTTTACGCACCGTCTCTTTACTACCAAGAATCACTACGCACTTCGCCGCTCTCGTCACTGCAGTATACAGAAGATTCCTTGTAAAAAGCATGCGCGGCCCGTCCAACAAGGGAAGAATCACCGCCGGATATTCGCTACCCTGTGATTTGTGAATCGTAATGGCAAAGGCCGGCTCCAGCTCTTCCAACTGTGTAAAAGGATATTCCACCAGTCTTCCATCCTCAAACCGAACGGTAAGCGTTTTATTATATTCATCAATGCTTTTAATTACACCCACATCACCGTTAAAAACACCTTTCCCTTCGTCCACCTTTATGTCATTGTAGCCTTTAATAACCCATGTTGCTTCATAGTTGTTTTTAATTTGCATTACTTTATCGCCTACGCGAAAAATCGTTTCCCCACGACGCACTTCTCTTTTCCCGGGTGCGGAAGGATTTAATTTTTCCTGCAAAATCACATTTAGATTTTCTACACCCAAAGTACCCTTCTTCATTGGCGTAAGCACTTGAATTTCATAAGGTTTTACATTCAGAAATTTTGTCAGCTTATCTTTATTTAAAGAAACGATTTCACTATGAATCATCGCTACGTCATTTCGTTCAACGCAACAGAATTCCTTGCTTTCATTGCCTAACACAACTTCCTCGCCACGATTGATTTTATGGGCATTTACAACAATATCACTCTCTAAATTCTGGCGATAAATCTTTTCAAGTTTTACTGTAGGAAACACTTCGCTTCGAAGCAGGTCCTTTAACACATTCCCCGGTCCTACCGAAGGCAACTGATCCGCATCTCCTGCCATAATCAATCTTGTGCCGGATGCGACTGCCTGTACCAAAGCATAAAACAAGTGCGTATCCACCATAGACATTTCATCTATAATGATAACATCCGCCTCTAAAGGATTGTATTCATTGCGTCCGAATTGGGCATGCTCTTCCCCTTCTGATGTATGTACACCTGTCACCTCCAGCATACGATGTATGGTTTTGGCACTGTACCCTGATGTTTCCTCCAGTCGTTTTGCCGCTCTTCCTGTGGGCGCCGCCAGCATTACGTTATGTTTGGTACGTACAAAATATTCAATAATCGTACGCATTGTAGTGGTTTTACCCGTTCCCGGACCACCAGTCAGAATAAAGACACCGTTTCGGATTGCCATAAGGACAGCTTCTTTTTGCAGTTCATCCAACTCAAGATTTTGCTCACGGATGACCGTTTCCACCTGCTTTAAAACTTCACCGGCCGGCTCCACCGCTCCGCTTGGCGAACCAAAAGCATCCTGTATACGTTTTAACTCTCGTGCACAGGTCAACTCAGCGAAATAAAAATAACTTAAGAACACCTTTGTCTGCTCATCCGTATTTTTGATCACTATTTTTTTATCAAAAAGGAGATTGGTTAAAGGCATCTCCAAATCCGCCTTCGGTACCGCAAGAATTTCCGCGGTTTTATCCAGTAATTCCTCTTTGGGCAAGTAAGTATGCCCATCTATGGACGCAAGCTGTAATCCATAAAGCAAACCACCCTCCATACGTTCGTTAGAATCGATCGACATACCCATCTTAAGTGCGATTTCATCTGCCGTTTTGAAACCAACTCCGCGTATATCTTCCGCAAGTTTGTAGGGGTTTTCTTTTAAAATCGCATACATGGCAAGGCCATACTTCTCGTATATTTTTACCGCAAGAGTATTTCCGATTCCGTACCCCTGTAAATAAATCATTGCTTCGCGAAGTTCTTTCTTTTCCGCCATCTGCATCGCAATTTCTCTCGCCTTATTTTCACTGATGCCTTTAATCTCTGCCAAGCGTTCCGGTTCTTCTTCCATAATGCGAAAGGTATCTTCACCAAACTTTTTTACAATACGCATAGCCAATGCCGGTCCAATGCCCTTGATCGCGCCCGATGCAAGATATTTCTCTACGGAAATCGTATCCGGCGGCGGTAAAATTTTATAATTACGGTATTTTAACTGCGGACCGTAGCTGGGATGCTCTACCATCTCGCCGTCTACTTCCACGTAATCACCTTTCTCCATACCCTTACTTAAGCCGGTGCAGATTACTTCGCCCTCTTCCATATCCTCTGTTACCAGCACAAAAACACCATACCCGTTCTCGGCACTTCGAAATTTGAAATTGTCTATATATCCTTTAATAATCATATTTACTCTTACCCTTGTGTCGATACTTTAATTTTATGGTAGCTATTCAGAACGAATCTTGCCAATGTGTGTTTGGTTCATTTTTATAAAAACAACAGTAACTATTCAGAACACCATTCGCAAAATCGCACCTTTGGTGCTTTCCTTTTGCTCATGCTGTTACTTCGCCAAATAAATTTAAGAATATAGCCCTCTTTATGCAAGCATACTCGGGCTATATTCTTAAATTTGCTTGGCTCTGAATAGTTACAAATAATAACAGACCTGACGCCACGGACAGGTCTGTTGGAAACTCATCTAATAAATGATTATAAATCTCAAATTCTAGATTTCATAATTACGTTTCATCTGCTCATACAAAGTCTGTGCAAGACCCATATTACTCTGCTCCGCAGTTTGTTCAGACACTTTTTTAATCATCTCATCTTTATAGTAATCTACCAAAGTCGAATTGGCACTTGAGGTCATTTCAGACTCCGGAATGGTCTTCATCATTTCTTTGTACATCTGTTCCAGAAAATATGCCTCGAACTCTTTACATACTTCCATTAATTCTTCATCGGTAGCGTTGGCATAATCTGCACCCGATACTTTCTTAGTCAGCGCATCTGCCTTAGCATTTCCCGAAACGTTTTCGGCATACTGGCTGTATGCTGATGTTAAACCGCTAATATCCATTTAACCACACACCCTTTCTAATGCACTACTATCTTCTCAAATTATTCGCCTGCTGCATCATTTCATCAGAAGCCTGGATTGCTTTAGAATTCAATTCGTAGGCTCTCTGGGCAACAATCATATTTACCATTTCGTCCGCAACCTGCACGTTGGAACCTTCCAAATATCCCTGTCTTAATTCACTACGCACAAGGCTGTTGGTGGTATATTCGTTCATTGCTGCACCGCTGGCTGCCGATTCTGAGAACAAACCGCTGTCAGTCTTCTGTAAACCGGAAGGATTATTAAACTGCCATAGGCCGATTTCCATTCCGAGAGGCTGAGGATTGTTTTGATCGTCCGGATAACAAATTTGTCCGTCTGCCGTTACGGTAATCTGGCTTGCTACAAAACTCTCATCAAAAACAATAGGCTTTCCGTCTGCATCCAAAACCTTCAAACCATCGGTAGTGGTCAATGCCAAACCATTGGTATCCGTTGCCAAAACAAAGTTACCGTTTCTTGTATAATATGTATTACCATCCTGTCCTCTTACACCAAAGAAGCCGTCACCACCAATGGCAAACGCCAAGTCATTGCTGGAATCCAAATACGCTCCCTGCGTAAAAACAGATGTAATCGCCGAGTTGCGAACACCAAGACCAACCTGGGAGGGAATGGGTTTCTGCTCGGAATTTGCCGAAGTAGACTTTGCCTTAATATCCTGATATAAAAGCGACTTAAACTCTGCTACTTCTGTTTTGTATCCTGTTGTATTTACGTTTGCCAGGTTGTTGGCAATTGTATCCACGTTATTTTGCTGGGCTATCATTCCTGATGCCGCCGTCCAAAGTGATCTTACCATTTGTTACCCCTCCTAGCGTAATTTACCAAGCTCGTTTACGGAAATCTGTAAGGTTTCGTCATAAGCCTGCAAAATCTTCTGATTTGATTCATACTGTCTTGTAACACTGATTAACTCAACCATTTCACGTACAACCTGTACATTGGAAGCTTCCAAATATCCGGACTGCACTTTTGCGGAAGATTCCACAATTTCTGCACCTTCCACCGGCCGATAAAAGTTTTCGCCGTAGTGCTCTAAGAAATTGTAATCTTCAAAATCCGTAATCTGTAAAGTCGCAATTACCTGATTATTCTGAACAATTTTACCCGAGGTATCAATGGATGCATCGTGAGTCGGATCAATCTGAATATGACCCAATTCACCATTTGCCCCCCTGCCAAGAACAAAATCTCCGTCTTTGGTTACCAAATAACCCTCCTTTGTCAATGTAAAAGCACCATCTCTGGTGTACATCGTAGAAGTTTCTCCGGCGCGGTTGGTATACTCAATGGTAAAAAATCCTTCGCCCGACAAAGCAATATCATATCGGTTACCGGTTTCGCGGAAGGAGCCCTGCGAATAATCGGTATAAGTTTCACCGATTTTTACACCCGGATTATTGCGTCCTAAATATACTCCCCCGGCATATCCGTCCTGCTCATCCTTGATACGATAAGCAAGCATTGCATCAAATGTCTGGCTGGTTGCGCCTTCAGCCTTATAACCCGTAGTTGCCGAATTGGCAAGGTTATTGGTCAGCACATCCATTCTATTCTGTTCGTTTACCATACCGCTGTATGCAGTGTACAATCCTTTTAACATAAGTCAACGACCTTTCTTTCGGCTCCTGCATCAACGGTTTGGATACAAACTCGTCCAATCGAAAGCTACTGCTTACGGTTCTTCACGATTGTCTGCAAGGAACTCAACATATTTACCTGTTCCGATTGCAACGCAGGTCATAGGTTCTTCTGCGGTCATTGTATTGATACCGGTTCTTGATTCAATCAAATCCTCAAGACCTCTCAACATACTTCCGCCACCGGTTAAAACAATACCTCTGTCGGCAATATCCGCTGCCAACTCAGGAGGGGTTTTCTCCAATACACTATGAATTGCTTCTACAATCTGAGATGTAGTTTCACGCAAAGCTTCTTCCGTTTCTTCTGAAGAAACTTTAACGGTGTTAGGAAGACCTGTTACCAGGTTACGTCCTCTTACATCCATATAATCAACCTCGGCACGCTTAAATGCGGAACCAATTTTAATCTTAATATCTTCTGCAGTTCTTTCACCAATCATAAGATTGTGTTTCTTTCTCATATAACGGATCAACGCTTCGTCAAAATCGTCGCCGGCGATCTTAATAGACTCGCTGACTACGGTTCCTCCAAGAGAAATAACTGCGATATCAGAAGTACCACCACCGATATCTACAATCATATTACCGCAAGGCTTGCCGATATCGATTCCGGCACCGATTGCTGCTGCAATCGGTTCTTCGATGATTGCAACTTCTCTTGCTCCTGCCTGATAAGTAGCATCCTCTACCGCCTTACGCTCTACTTCGGTAACACCACTAGGCACGCAAACCGCAATACGTGGTTTACGGAAAGTCTTCTTTCCAAGTGCCTTCTGGATAAAATACTTCATCATCTTCTCAGTAACGGTATAGTTTGAAATAACACCCTGGCGCAACGGTCTTACCGCTACAATGTTTCCGGGCGTTCTACCAAGCATCAGTCTGGCATCTTCACCAATCGCCTTAATCTTATTAGTATCACGGTCAAAAGCTACCACTGACGGCTCTTTTAAAACAACACCTTTACCTCTTATATAAACCAAAATACTGGCTGTTCCCAAGTCAATTCCTATATCTGTATATTGCATATCCCTTCTCCTTTCCAAGGATTTGTTTACATTTTTACCCAATCTAAGTAATTATAACCTAAATACAAGGAAAATCAAAGAGTTTTTACAATAAAAACATAAAAAGAACGTAGCAAAATAAACCGTCGGTTCCTTCCGACCTTTTACTACGTCCTTGTTTCTGTTAAATATATCGGTTAAAAGTCTTTGATTCTTAACCTTTTTTCAAAAGTTTGTCGCGCTCCAGCATCTTGGCAATATAGTACCCTGTGTACGACTTCTTATCTTTGGCAACTTCCTCCGGTGTCCCCTTGGAAAGAAGCGTACCGCCTTTATCGCCGCCCTCCGGCCCCATATCGATAATATAGTCTGCGGTCTTAATTACATCTAAGTTATGCTCAATAACCACTACGGTATTTCCGCCGTCTGCCAGACGTTGCAAAATCGTTACCAGCTTATGCACATCCGCAAAATGAAGTCCCGTGGTAGGTTCGTCTAAAATATAAATCGTTTTACCTGTACTCTTACGGCTTAACTCGGTAGCAAGCTTAATACGCTGCGCCTCACCGCCCGATAAAGTGGTCGACGGCTGACCAAGTTTAACATAGGACAATCCCACGTCGTATAATGTCTGGATTTTACGGTGGATAGAAGGAACATTTTCGAAGAAAGTAAGGGCTTCTTCCACTGTCATATCCAAAACATCATAAATGTTCTTTCCTTTATAGTGCACATCTAAAGTTTCTCTGTTATAACGCTTGCCTCCGCATACTTCACAAGGCACATAAACATCCGGCAAAAAGTGCATCTCAATCTTAATGATACCGTCACCGCTGCAAGCCTCGCAACGCCCTCCTTTTACATTAAAACTAAAACGTCCCTTACTGTAACCCTTGGCCTTAGCGTCCACCGTTGATGCAAATAAATCACGAATTTGGTCAAATACTCCCGTATAAGTGGCTGGGTTTGAACGTGGCGTTCTTCCGATGGGGGACTGGTCAATATCAATTACCTTATCCAACTGTTCTACGCCTTTGATGCTCTTATGTTTTCCCGGAATGGTTCTGGCACGGTTTAATTTTTTTGCCAAGGATTTATATAAAATTTCATTAATCAGTGAACTCTTACCCGAACCAGAAACGCCGGTTACGCAGGTCATAACACCCAAAGGCACATCTACATCAATCTTTTTCAAATTATGTTCTTCTGCACCTACAATTTTTAACCAGCCTGAAGGTTTCTTTCGTTCTGCCGGTACCGGAATGAATTTCTCACCACTTAGATACTGACCGGTTACAGACTCTTTTACCTTCATAATATCTTCCGCTGTACCGGTAGCAATGACTTCTCCGCCATGCTCACCTGCCCCCGGACCGATATCCACAATATAGTCCGCAGCATACATTGTATCCTCGTCATGCTCAACCACAATCAAGGTATTGCCCAAATCTTTTAAATTCTTTAAGGCACCAATCAGCTTATCGTTATCTCTCTGATGAAGTCCAATACTGGGCTCATCCAAAATATAACATACGCCTACCAGGCCCGAACCGATCTGCGTTGCAAGACGGATACGCTGCGCTTCACCGCCGGACAGAGACGAGGTCGCACGCCCCAAAGACAGGTATTCCAAGCCAACTTCCGCCAGGAATCCTACTCTCGCACGAATCTCCTTTAACACCTGCTTACCAATAATTTCCTGCTGTTTGGTCAGCGTCATTTTGTTCAAAAATTCCTGCAAATCCACTACTGAAAGATTGGTGACTTCATAGATATTTTTATCGCATACGGTAACTGCCAGAGATGACTTTTTAAGGCGCATACCCTTACAACATTCACAGGGCATAATACTCATAAAAGTTTCATATTCCTGCTTCATGGTATCCGAGGAAGTCTCACGATATCGGCGCTGTGAATTACGGAGAATTCCCTCAAAGGCAATGGGATACACTCCGCGCCCACGCTGACCTTCATAATATACATCCACTTCTACATCTGTACCATGCACCAGTATATTTCTTACTTCATCCGATAAATCCTCATAGGGTGTATCCAGACTGAACTTAAAGCGTTCTGCCAATGCTCTTAACAAAGCATTACTAAAACTTCCCTTATCCTTGCTGGACTGCCATCCCATCACCGCTATTGCACCCTGGTTGATACTTAAGCTTCTGTCAGGGATAATTAACTCTTCCACAAACTCCATTGTATATCCGATACCGAAGCACGCAGGACACGCACCAAAAGGATTGTTAAAAGAAAAGCTTCTCGGCTCAATTTCTTCAATGCTGACACCACAATCGGGGCAGGAAAAACTCTGACTAAAATGCATTTCTTCCCCACCGATAACATCTACCGTAAGCAGCCCTTCCGCAAGGCTCAAAACAGTTTCCACCGAACCTGTTAAACGACTTAAAATATCCGGTTTTACTACAAGTCTGTCTACTACGATATCAATGCTGTGCTTAATGTTTTTATCCAATTTAATTTCTTCACTGAGTTCGTACATATTGCCGTCGATACGCACACGGACATAACCGCTCTTTCTGGCGCGGTCAAGGATTTTGACATGCTCACCTTTACGCCCCCGAACCATAGGCGCCAACAACTGAATCTTGCTTCCTTCCGGAAGATCCATAATCTGATTTGCCATTTCATCCACGCTCTGTCTGCGGATTTCCCTACCGCATTCCGGGCAATGGGGCGTACCGATTCTCGCATATAGAAGTCTGAAATAATCATAAATTTCGGTTACTGTTCCTACAGTAGAACGCGGATTACGATTGGTCGACTTCTGGTCAATACTAATTGCAGGCGACAAGCCTTCAATACTCTCTACATTTGGCTTCTCCATCTGCCCCAAGAACTGCCTTGCATAGGAAGACAAAGACTCCATATATCTTCTCTGACCTTCTGCATAAATTGTATCAAATGCAAGAGAAGACTTCCCGGAACCCGATAAGCCAGTCAATACCACAAACCGGTTTCGCGGTATCTCTAAATCAATATTTTTTAAGTTATGCTCGCAGGCACCTTTGATACGAATACTTTCACTGCGAGGTAACATTTTCTGTGCCATTATTCTACCCTCCGCACTTCTTTGTGAAGTCGGATTCCTTTCTTTTTTCTAATTCCCAAATAATCTTATGCCGATTTTCTTTTCGCTATATAACATATAGCTTTGGCTGTTGTCATATTTATGTTTGCACTCGCCTTAATCCCGTTCATGACGAATTTTCTTCAATTCCGTCATCTTATCACGAAGTTCTGCTGCCGATTCGAAATCCAATTCCATAGCGGCTTTCTTCATGTTCTTCTCGATCTTAGCAATCAAATCATCCAGTTCCTTATCGCTCATAGACTCCGGATCTTTCTCAAGACGCAGTTCTTCCTTGGCAATTGCCTTACTTACACTAATCAAATCACGAACAGCCTTCTTAATGGTCTGCGGCGTAATACCGTGTTCTTCATTATATGCCTGCTGTATGCCGCGACGTCGGTTGGTTTCCTCAATGGCCGCACGCATGGAATCCGTGATCGTATCCGCATACATTACAACGTGACCTTCCGCATTACGGGCCGCACGTCCTACGGTCTGAATTAGTGAAGTTGCCGAACGAAGGAAGCCTTCTTTGTCCGCATCTAAAATTGCCACCAGCGAAATTTCAGGAATATCCAAGCCTTCTCGCAAAAGGTTAATACCAACCAACACATCAAATACATCCAGACGCATATCACGGATAATTTCCGCACGTTCCAAAGTATCAATATCCGAATGCAGGTATTTTACACGAATGCCCACTTCTTTCAGATAGTCCGTTAGATCCTCCGCCATTCGCTTAGTTAATGTCGTTACAAGAACCTTATTCCCGGCTGCAATCGTCTTGTTGATTTCACTTACAAGATCATCAATCTGGCCTTCTACCGGACGCACATCAATTTCAGGATCCAAAAGCCCCGTCGGACGGATAATCTGCTCCGCTCTCAGAATCTCATGGGTACGCTCGTATTCCGATGGTGTCGCAGACACACAAAGAATCTGATCAATTCTTCCTTCAAATTCTTCAAAGCACAAAGGTCTGTTATCCAATGCCGACGGCAGACGAAATCCATAATCCACCAAAGTATTCTTACGGGAACGATCGCCTGCAAACATACCGCCCACCTGCGGTATTGTAATATGAGACTCATCCACAATCATCAGGAAATCATCTTTAAAATAATCCAACAGACAATGTGGAGGTTCTCCCGGTGCCGCACCGCTTAAATGCCTTGAATAGTTCTCTATACCCGAACAAAATCCGGTTTCACGAAGCATCTCGATGTCAAAATTTGTACGCTCCGATATACGTTGCGCCTCCAATAACTTATCTTCACCCTTAAAAAAAGTAACACGTTCTTTCAACTCCGCTTCAATACTTTCGCAGGCCTTCTGCATCTTCTCCGGCGCAACCACATAATGTGAAGCCGGAAAAATTACAATATGCTCCAAAGTGGCATGAGGCTTGCCGGTCAACTGGTCCACTTCCGAAATCCGGTCAATTTCATCACCAAAAAATTCAATACGGATAATATACTGTCCACCCTGTGCCGGTGCCACTTCCAACACATCACCACGCACGCGGAAACATCCTCTGTTCAAATCCATATCATTACGCTCATACTGGATTTGAATCAGCTCATGAATTACTTCATCTCTGTCCTTCTGCTGCCCCGGGCGCAAAGAGACCATCATATCCATATAATCATCGGGGCTTCCCAAACCATAGATACAAGACACTGATGCAATAACAATAACATCCTTACGTTCCACTAACGACGCAGTTGCCGACAAACGCAGTTTGTCAATCTCCTCATTAATGGACGAATCCTTGGCAATATAAGTATCACTGGATGGCACGTAAGCTTCCGGCTGATAATAATCATAGTAGGACACGAAATATTCTACCGCATTCTCCGGGAAAAATTCCTTAAATTCTCCATAAAGCTGCGCCGCCAGAGTTTTATTATGTGCAATAACCAACGTAGGTTTATTCAAGGCCGCAATTACATTCGCCATTGTAAAAGTTTTACCGGAACCTGTAACACCAAGAAGCGTCTGAAACTGATTACCGTCCCTAAAACCCTTGACCAATTGCTCAATTGCCTGTGGCTGGTCACCCGTTGGCTGATATTCGGAATGTAAAATAAACTGATCCATACAATCTCTTCCTAACTGTTAATTTAACTTCTCGCAAACAAATCTTTCAGTCTAGCCTGCAAATAATTTCTCTATCAAAAAATTCCTTCCGATTCGTACATTTTGTTTTTTATCGAACATACATTCTAATATAGTATAACACATTTTACAGAAATGTATAGTGGAAAGTAGAGGATTTTTTACTTTCACTGAAGCAAAAACAGCATCTTGATTCCATCAAATCAAAATGCTGTCTTCCTTCTCATATCATAAAATGCCTATCCGTTAATCTCTTCCGTAATCACTTCAATCGCTTTTTCAAGCTGATTGTCAGTCTTATCTTCCAAATACAAATCCGCATCGAATTCCACTACTACGTCCGGCTCAATTCCCACACCGTGAATGTTATATCCGTTCGGTGTATAGTACTTGCTTACGGTAATCTTTGCTGCAGAACCATCATCATAAGCAAAGATTTTTTGCACGATACCCTTGCCATAAGTTGTGGTACCTACCAAAGTACCAAGTTCGTAATCTTTGATTGCACCTGCCATAATTTCCGAAGCACTGGCAGACGCACCGTCAATTAAAACTACCAGCGGCAAATCAAACTCATGCTTGCCGTCACATTTGTACTCATTACGCTGTCCGTATTTATCTTCCGTGTAAACAATCATACCCTCCGGCAGCATAAGCTCACACATCTCAACCACAGTGGATAAATTACCGCCGGGATTACCACGCAAATCAAGAATCAAACCCTTGGCATTATCCAAATCCATCTGCGCAAGCGCATCCACAAACTGAGAAGTCGTTACATCATCAAATTCCGTAACTGTAATATATGCGATATCGTTTTCCAACAGCTCATATTTAACGGTCGGAGTTTCAATGTTCTGACGCGTTACCGTAACCTCTACCTCTTTACCATTACGATTCAAGGTTAAAGTTACCTTCGTTCCCTCATCGCCACGAATCATTGCAACAACATCTGTCAGAGTCATTTCGTAGGTATCTACTCCATCAACTTCCACAACATAATCGCCTACTTGAATATCCGACTCACTGGCAGGCGTACCATCGATAATGCCACTGATTTTGGCATAGCCCTTATCGTAATCCATTTCCAGATAAGCACCGATTCCATGGAAAATACCTTCGATATCCGCAGTCAATTCTTCCATTTCCTCTACGGAATAGTAACAGGTATAAGGATCACCTACGGTTTCCATCAAGCCGTATAAAACACCGTCTGCCAAGTCCTCTTTGGGAACATCCTCGTAATAATATGTTTCTAACAAACGCTGAAAATGTTCGATTTTCTCAATATTCGCTTCTGTCACGGCACCACCATCGCCGATATCCTTCTTTCCGCCAATCACACCGCTACTGATTAAAAGACAAATTCCTCCAATCACCAGAAACCATAATGTTGCTACCAAAAGCCCTAATGTAAAATATTTGATTTTACCCTTATTTGTCATAATTATCTTCTTTCTGCGAGTACCTGCGTCTTTTATAATTTATGTAACGATCCGGAACACCATTCGCAAAATTGTACCTTTGGTACTTCCTTTTGCTCTGAATCGTTATAAATTTATTATAAAAAACAATACAATATTACTTGCAATATAATATTTCAAATCCCTTACGGCTTACTGATGTATCCCCAAGGACTTACATAGCTACCGTTCAAACGCACACTAAAATGTAGGTGATTGCCTGTACTTCGTCCGGTTGTACCAACAGTTGCAATCTGTTCACCTCGACTTACCTCATCGCCTGCGCTTACCATTAATTTCTGTGCATGCATGTAAATAGTATACAATCCGCTTCCATGATCAATCATAACATAATTACCCATCGAAGAATTGTATGCCGCCTGCACAACCGCACCATCATATGCTGCAAGAATCGGTGTTCCTCCCGGCGCTGCCATATCCACACCCGTGTGAAACTGCTGCACATTCAGAATCGGATGCTGTCTGTAACCGTAATCATCTGAAATTCGTGTATAGGAAGGGGCCGGCCAGCAGAACATACCACCGTTGTAAACGCGCTCTCCCCACAAATCAGCTCTATCAGCAGCCACCGCCGCTTCCAAAGCCTCAATCACCGAAGTCTGCTCCGCAATCTCAGCCTCATATGCCGCTATAATTTCTTCTTTTTTGGCAATATCATTTTCATATGCAAGAATTTCAGCTTCTTTTTCTTTAATCAATTCTTCCATAGCGCGCTGTTCCGCCTCTGCTGCCGCTTTGGTTTCATTCAAAACTTCCTGTTCTACCTCAAGCTTCGCCTTGCAAAGACTAACATACTCTACCACACCCTGGTATTCTATCAGAAGATTGTTATCATATTGTGATAACTGCTCAATATAATCCAGCTTATTCAAAAAGTCCGCAAAACTTCCTGATTCAGACAGAAGCTCTAAATAATAGGTATCCCCTTGTTCATAAAGACTTTGCATACGGTTCTGCATTGCCGCATACTGGTCTGCCTCAGCTTGTTCTGCCTGGGCAAGTTCCAATTTCGTCTTCTCAATTTCAGCTTCTTTGGCTTTAATCTGCTCATTAAGGGTTTCGATTTTGGCCTGGATATCTGTTACTGTCCGGTCCAGTTCCTGAACATACGCTGTCAAATTTGCCTTGCTCTTCTCTAATTCCTTCTTAACCTTCTCCACATTGGTCAAGCCGGCTGTCAGTTCTTTCTTCTCCTTCTCCGCAGCATCAATCTCCGCTTCTTTGGCTTGAATGCTTGCTTCCAAATCAGAAATACGATTTGCCGATACTTCCTTGTCAGAAACAAAAACCACGGCAAGAAATACAAGACAAACTAAAATTCCTTTTACAATAATTTTAACTCTTTTATCCATTCTGTTCCTAAATTCCTAACATTAAACTTTTAAATGTTTTCTGACCGTAAAGAAACTTCCGAAGAAACCAATGCCTACACCGATTACCAGCGACACCGGAATCAACACCACGAAAACATCCCATACAGGTAATGTAACCAAAAGACTGGAAAGGAATGCAAACTTCTCTGCTAAAAATTTAAGTGCAACTTCATAGATGTAATAAAGCAACACCAATGGAAGTGCCGAACCAATCAATCCGATAATTATACCTTCAAATACGAAAGGAGCACGTACAAAAAAGTCTGTTGCACCGATGTATTTCATAACCGTAATTTCTTCCTTACGCACCGAAATACCAATGGTTACCGTATTACTGATTAAGAATACGGATACAGATAAAAGAATGGCAATCATACCGATTGACACATAAGTCACCAAGGAATTCACGCCTGTAAAAAGATTCGCCGTAAATTCTGACTGATTCACCTTACGCACACCTTCAATCTGTTCAATATATTTTACAAGATGCCCCTGCGCAGATACATCATTCAAATATACTTCATGATTTGCAGAATTCACCAAAGGATTCTCTGTAATTCCCTCTGCAGCTTCACCAAGTTCTGCCGAAAACTCAGCCCATGCTTCATCCGCCGATACAAAAACCACCTTCGACACTTCCGTACGCGCTTCAATCTGCGCACCAATCAAATCAATTTCTTCCTGCGGTAATCCTTCATCATAGAAGACGGTAATAGACACGCCCTCTTCCGCAGTTTTTACCATATGCTGGAAATTCACCAAAAGGGAATATGCAATACCGAAAATAAAAAGGCAGGCACTGATGGTCGCAAGAGACGCCAAGGTAAACCATTTATTTCGGAACACATTAATAATTCCCTGTCTTAATGTATAAAAAAATGTACTAATCTTCATCAATATATCCACCCTTTTCCTCGTCGCTTACAATAACACCTTTTCTCAAAGTAACTACTCGTCTCTGCATCAGGTTAACAACTTCACGATTGTGGGTTACTACCACTACCGTCGTGCCGTTCTGGTTGATTTTCTCTAACAGATGCATAATATCAGTGGTATTCTTGGGATCTAAGTTACCGGTAGGTTCATCAGCCAAAAGAATGGAAGGCTTGTTTACCAAAGCACGCGCAAGTGCAACACGCTGCTGCTCGCCGCCTGACAACTGCTTGGGTTTCGCCTTATACTTGCCCGCAAGGCCTACTGCCGATAAAATGCTGGGAACATTTTTACGGATATCACGCTCCGACTTCTGGATGATTCTCTGTGCAAATGCTACGTTATCATATACGTTGCGGTCTTTTAAAAGGCGGAAGTTCTGGAATACAACACCTAAATTTCTGCGGAACTTTGGTACTTCTCTTCTTTTAATACGCATTAAATCGTAACCGCACACGTTAATACTTCCGCTATCTGCCTTTAATTCTCTTAACAGAAGCTTAATCAATGTAGATTTACCCGAACCGGTTTCACCTGCAATAAACACAAATTCACCGGGTTCAATTTTCAGATTTATATTGGTCAAAGCCGGAACACCGTCTTCATACGCCTTGTTTACGCCTTCAAGATAAATTGCATACTTCTCCCCTTCGGCGCCGGTATTTCCTTTACGCTTCTTCTTAGTATCTTTCGCCATTTTATTCTCCTCTTTTATCCAAATCTAAAATTCAACACATCTTGAATAAAGAAATTTTCTAATACTCAAAACTTTCCATATACTTCATATATTTTACAACCATCAACGCAATCTTAAAGGTAATTGCATCTTCAAACACGCGCAAGTCAAGCCCGGTGCTCTTTTGTAATTTATCCAGACGATATACCAGGGTATTTCTGTGGATAAACAACTGCCTTGAAGTTTCGGATACATTCAGGCTGTTTTCAAAGAATTTGTGAATGGTAACCAAAGTTTCTTCATCAAAATCATCCGGACTCTTGCCGTCGAAAATTTCCTTAATAAACATTTTGCACAAAGGAATCGGCAACTGATAAATCAAACGACCGATACCAAGCTCGCTGTAAGCAATCACGCTTCTCTCATTAAAGAAAATCTTACCCACATCCAGTGCCATCTTCGCTTCCTTATAAGAACGACTCACATCTTTGATTTCGTGCACAGGTGTTCCATATGCAATATGTACGTCTTTCAAGCCTTCTTTCTGAAGAAAAGCTACAATGCCTTTGGCTGTCTTATCAATTTCGCGATTGGTCTGTTCTTCTGTCAAATCCTTCACGATTACAACATTATTCTCATCTACCGCAGTAACAAATTCTTTGCTGTTATTGCCAAGCACAGTCTTCACAAGCTCAAGCGCGTTGTTGTCTCTTCCGCTTTCGGTTTCCACAATCATAACCACTCTTCTAGCGTCAGTCTGAATATGTAACCTCTTGGCACGTCCGTAAATATCTACCAACAACAAATTATCCAGCAATAAGTTCTTGATAAAATTATCCTTATCAAAGCGCTCTTTATATGCAACCAATAAACTCTGGATTTGAAATGCCGCCATTTTACCTACCGTATAGGAATTCTCACCGGCCCCTGCTGAAATAAGCACGTACTCCAGCTGCTGCTCATCATAAATCTTAAAAAACTGGCTGTTCTGAATTTCCTGGCTGTCTGCCGGCGACTTGGCAAATTCCATAATTGCACTTGCCAGATTCGGCACACCCATGTACGTAGTTACAATCACCTTGCCATCTACATCTGCCACTGTTAAATCCACGCGGGCAATCCCCTTGATGCCGTCGATGGTGCTCTGTAAAATCTGATTTGATATCATAAAAGTGTCCCTCCTATGTAATACACGAAATACCCTTCGCTATTTTCCCCAAATTCTATCCTACATTTTAATACATTTTCACAGTAAAATCCACTGAATATTACAAGTTTTTTATGAAAATTTGCCATTTTTTCTATTCGTTTTTGGTTATTGTTTCCATAAAAGAGTTGTGAAAATGTAACAAGGGCGAAATATGCAAGAAAAAAGCACCCGAAGGTGCTTTTGCCATAATCATTCTTTTTATCTTTTCTCCGGCACACAAATCCGAAATGCCTTGCTAATATTACTAATTTCCACTTCCTTATGGATACCGCCGTTTTCCCCATCCAAGGTCCAAGCAACCGCTTCTTCGGAATGAACTTCCAAGTGAGACGTTTTAAAATAATAGATATAATTCGGATCGGGGTCCTGGGCTAAAAGTGATGAAACAACCATATTGATTTCCTCAATACTTCTTGGATACTTCACCAAAAGCACTTCAAACTCTCCATCATCCAAAGCCACTTCATTTACGGGAAGAATTTTCATACCGCCGATGGACGCAGAATTCGATACCATACCATAGATAAAATCATCTTTAATCATTCGATCGCTTGCAAGAATGCTCATATTATAGGGCTTAAGGGCTGCCGGTGAAAAACTTCGGATTGCCTCCCCCACATAGGCCATATGCCCCAATACATTCTTGACCTTCTGATCTGTCTCGTAAGATACTTCCGTCAAAATACCAAAGGCTGAAATATAAACAAAATAATCCTCATTAAACTTACCAATGTCGCAAGCAAAAGGCTTGCCGTACACAGCAGCTTTAGCTGCCTTCAACGGCGAAGAAGAAATACCAAGGCTTGCAGCAAAATCATTGGTGCTGCCGGCAGGTATGTAACCGATGGGAATGTCGAAACCGCTCTCCAAAAGGCCTTTTACCACTTCATCCAGCGTACCGTCACCGCCACTGCAAATGATTTTGTCAAAGCGGGTTGCATTCTGAATAACGTAGTCCATTGCATCCAATTTGGCCTGGGTCGGACGTATGGTTACTTCATAGCCTTCTTTTACACACATATCCACCACGTCGGACAATTTGCTTTTAATTCGTCCCGTGCCGGATTTCGGATTATAGATTAATAAAAGTTTTTTCATTTCCATATTATTCCTCCTGCATAAATGTATCCTAACAACCATTTATGCCCAAAACGTGAAAAAAGAACACTTTATGCGTGTTCTTTTTTCATGTGTGTTTTATTCTTCACCGCTTAAGTACTTTTCAATATTCTCAAGTGCTTCCTGTTCATCAGCACCATCAACCAAAACAGTTACTTCTTCACCGGTATTCAATCCAAGACTCATCATACCCATGATACTTTTTGCATTTACCTTCTTGTTATCAATCTGAAGATAAACTGTGCTGTCATACTGGCTTGCTACCTGAACCAGCACTGCAATCGGTCTTGCTTCCAAACCGCCGGACAATTTGATCTTAATATCCTTTTGAATCATGTCCATTCCTCCTTATCTTTACACATGACCACACTCTGTCCCCCAACAAAGCTTTAAACTTACCACTATAGTTTATCGGCTATTTCCCCTAATTTTCTTAATCTGTGATTCACACCTGATTTCCCAATCGGCGGGTCGAGATATTTCCCCAGTTCACCTAATGGTGTATCCTGATACTGTAACCTGACTTCCGCCATTTCACGCAAGGGCGCAGGCAGGCTATCCAAGCCTTTTAAATCACGAATCTTTTCAATGTCGGCAATCTGCTTGTTCGCCGCATTTATCGACTTGATAATATTGGCTGCCTCACAATTTACCTTACGGTTTGTATGATTACCAATTTCTTTTAAAATTCTGGTGTTCTCAAAATTCATCAGACTGATGTGGGCTTCCATAACATTCAAAAGTTCTACAATAGAAGCACCTTCTTTGACATACACCACATAGTATTTCTTGCGACGTACGGTTTTAGCCTCTACATCGAAGTCACCAATCACCTTTAGAATCTGATTTGCCATTTCTTCGTTTCCGCAAAGATATTCCAAATGATATCCCTTCTGCGGATCACTCATAGAACCTGAACAAAGGAAACAACCTCGTAAAAATGCTCTTTTACAGCAGGCAGATTTCAACAACACATCCGAAACATCGGTCTGCCTGTTAAAACTTTGCTTCTCTTCATCCCACATCTTAACAGCCTTCAAAACGGTCTCAATAAGGGCTTCATCGTCCAGAATTCCTTCAAAAACGCGACCGGCGCTTTCTGTCGAAAAAACGGATTTTAACACGCTATTGTCTATATTAAAGGTTTTTTTCAACAATGTAAAGTATTTTCTTACAATTGTTTCGTGTTCTGTTGACACAACTAACTGTTTTTTTCCTATTTTTGTCGTAGATACGTATCCATAGCACAAAAGAATCACTGCCAGCTCGGCAATACGACAATGACGCGCCTGACCGATCTGCTTCTCAAGCTCGTCTTTTACTTCCTGCGAAAATGACATAATTTCTCTCCTGTTATGCGTCTCGGTGCGAAACCGTCAAACCGTAATTTCCTTTATCCTTCAGCTGTTCGTACAGCTTGTTTGCAAGGGTTACACTTCTGTGCTTTCCACCGGTACAACCGATACCCACAATCAGCTGATTTTTACCCTCTTTAATATAATTGGGAATTAAGAAAGAAATCATATCTGTTAATTTCTGTAAAAATTCTCCCGCCTCCGGAAAGCTCATTACATAATCTCTTACTTCCTGATCATTTCCGGTCTTTAATTTCAACTCATCAATATAAAAAGGATTCGGCAGGAAGCGTACATCAAATACCAAATCCACATCTGCGGGAATTCCATGCTTAAAACCAAAGGATACAATATTTACCATCAGACTGTTATAGTCCTTATTACTGATAAAAATGCGATCCAGTTCTTCTTTTAATTCTCTGGTAAGCAGATGCGAAGTATCGATAACATAATCGGCATCTGCCTTCATTTTCTCTAATATTTTACGTTCCTTGGCAATACCGTCCGCAACTCTTCCGCCCATAGCCAACGGATGCATTCTTCTGGTTTCCTTGTAACGTTTCATAAGCGTCGCATCGCTTGCTTCCATAAAGAGGATTTCGTAAGCAAAACCCTTGCTCTTTAAATCCGCCAAAGCAGTCATTACATCATCAAACGACTGGTCAGCACGTACATCAATACCAAGCACGACTTTGGTGATTTCCTGACTGGGTTCCAGAATCAGTTCCACAAATTTGGGAATCAAAGGCACGGGAAGATTATCTACACAATAGTAGCCCATATCTTCCATCATTTTCTGGGCAGTAAGTTTGCCCGCTCCGCTCATACCTGTTACGATTACAAATCTCATAGGAAACCTCCTTCCGCAGTCTTTCAACCACCTTGTATTTTATAATTACCTATCCGACGAATCTTAAAATTCTCCGAGATAAATAACTTCTCTTTCCAAATTCACACCAAATTGCTCATAAACCTTACACTGGATTGTCTCAATTAAGGTTCTTACATCTGCTGCCGTTGCATTTCCGCGATTAATCACAAAACCATTGTGTTTCTCAGACACTTCGGCACCGCCCACAGAATAACCGCTTAGCCCCGCATCGCCGATTAATTTGCCGGCAAAGTATCCTTCCGGCCTTTTAAAAGTGCTTCCTGCACTGGGATATTCCAAGGGTTGCTTATCCTTACGGCGTTTCGCCAAATCCTGCATTTTGGCAAGTATTTCTTCTTCATTTCCCGGCTCTAATATCATTTCAACTTCCAGCACAATATATTCCGGTTTATTTTTCAGCGCACTGACGCGATACCCGAAACACATCTCTTCATTTGTGTATTCTTTGATATTGCCGTCCTTACATAAAACACGCACTTTGGAAACAACGTCTTTCATTTCCCCGTCATAGGCACCGGCATTCATAATCACGCCACCGCCGACACAGCCGGGAATCCCTGCCGCAAACTCAAATCCGGTCAGGCTGTTTTGCAACGCTGTTTTCGCGATTTTTGCCATGCTTGCACCGGCGCAGGCGGTCACTGCATTGTTATTCACTTTGATGCTTTCAAACGCCTCATCCAACTGGATCACCACGCCGCGAAAACCTTTATCGCCTACCAAAAGATTACTTCCCTTTCCGATTACGTAATAGGGTATTTCTCTTTTCACCAATTCCGGAATTAGAACTTTCAGCTGCTCTTCCGAAACAATTCGGATAAAAACATCTGCCGCTCCGCCAACTCGGAATGTGGTGTGTTTGCTCATAGGCTCATTGTATAAAATTTCCGCCGAAGGAAGCAATTCACTTAATTGCTTATAAACTTCCGTTTTCACGCCAACCTCTTTCTTTTACTGCTGCATAACAAATCACTGTACAGTTTTAAACAGTTCTCACTATTTTATGTAACTATTCAGAGCAACATTTACAAAATCGCACCTTCGGCGCTTTCCTTTTGCTCATGTTGTTACTTCGCCAAATAAATTTAAGTAAATAGCCCTCCGCATGCAAGCATACCCGGTCTATATTACTTAAATTTGCTTGGCTCTGAATAGTTACATTGTATGAATATAAACAGATCAATATGACTGCTTATCCGATTCTTCTCTACGTCAAAAAGGAAGGTGGAAAAATCCTTCCACCTTTCCTTAACTTTGCTTATTCTAATACTAACTTAGCTGCTCCGTAAATACCTGCATCGTTTCCAAGTGTTGCCAACGCAAACTTGGTGTCGCGGCTGCCGTGGAATACATTGGGAGTATAATTCTTCACAATGTAATCTAAAAGTACAGGGCCTGCCTTGCTTACGCCACCGCCGATTACGAATACATCAGGATTTACAACACATGCAATCATTGCGCATGCCTTACCGAGGCATTCACCGAATTCTTCTGCTACTTCAATTGCAAGAGCATCACCCTCTTTTACTGCGTCAAATACAGACTTAGCAGAGATTGCACAGCCGCGAAGGGAACTGGGCATATCATCCTTAGCAAGTCTGATGTTCGCAAGTCTTGCAATACCGGTTGCAGATACGTACTGTTCCAAGCAACCCTTCTTACCGCAACCGCAAACTTCGGTTTCAGATTCATTTACACAGATATGTCCGATTTCACCGCCGGAACCTGTAGCTCCTGCAAGCACCTTACCTTCAATAATGATACCGCCGCCAACGCCGGTTCCCAAAGTAACAGCTACCATGTTGGAATAGCCCTGGCCGCCGCCCTTCCACATTTCACCAAGAGCCGCAACGTTTGCATCATTACCGGACTTAACAGGAAGTCCAACCAACCCGCTTAAGGTTTCGCTTACGTTGAATACACCCCAGCCCAAGTTTGCTGCTTTATGGATAACACCCTGAGAATCTACGGGACCGGGAACACCGATACCCACGCCGATTACGTCAGCCTTATCAATGCTCTTCTCGTCCATTTTGGCAAGGATGCTGTTTGCAATATCAGGTAAAATCTGTGAACCGCCATTCTCTATTACGGTTACGATTTCCCATTTATCAAGAACAGTACCTTCCGCATCAAAAAGACCCATTTTCACGGTTGTACCACCTAAATCAACACCAAATACAAATTTACTCATCTTTCTCTTCTCCTGTTTTCGCTTTTATAAAATATATGACTTCCGCCACTTTATTCAATATATCATCATTTCGTTGCGTTCTGTTTCACACAACCTATTCATCATACCCTAGTCCTCATCTTCGTCTTCACGCTTCTTCGCCAATGAATTCTGTACACGCTGGTATAATTCCTGTGCCGCATTGTAACCCATCTTCTTCTGACGATGGTTAACCGCTGCCGACTCACAAATTACCGCAAGATTACGACCGGGACGGATAGGGATGTTATGGCAAACAACTTTTTTACCAAGGTATTCGGTATACTCTTCTTCCAGACCCAATCTGTCATATTCCGTATCTTTATTCCAGTCAGCCAACTTGATAACAAGGTCGATGTTCTGGGTATCCTTAACGCTTGATACACCGTACAAGGTCTTAACGTCAACAATACCAACACCACGGATTTCAATAAAATGCTTGGTGATATCCGGTGCCGTACCGATAATGGTGTCATCACTTACTTTACGGATTTCTACCACATCATCGGTTACAAGACGGTGACCACGCTTTACAAGCTCCAAGGCAGCTTCACTTTTACCGATACCGCTTTCACCTACAATTAATACACCTTCACCATAAACGTCAACCAAAACGCCATGTACGGAAATGCAGGGTGCTAATTTAACATTCAACCAACGAATGATTTCTGCCATAAAAGCAGAGGTTGTCTTCTTTGTTTTAAAAAGAGGAACATTATTTTCAATTGCCTTCTTTAAGAAAAGTTCATCCGGCTCCAGTTCTCTACAGAACACGATACAGGGAATCGGATAACTTAAAAGCTTGGTATAGATTTCTTCCTTTCTCTCTTCAGACAAAGACATCATATACTTGTATTCCACAAAACCGATAATCTGTAATCGGGTTGCTTCATAATGTTCAAAGAAACCTGCAATCTGAAGTGCGGGACGGTTAATATCCGGCTGCTTAATTTTGATTCCTTTGATATCGATTTCCGGGGTCAAAGACTCCAATTTCATTTTTTCGATGATTTTTGCCAAACTTACACTGGGCATAATCTAAGTCCTCCCATACATTATTTTACAAAAAAGCACATAAATACATATTTTAATATTATCATAGTTAGATTGTTTAATCAACCTGGGCAGACCTCATTTTTTGGCCTTCTCTATTCAAAAACACATTCCAAAACTATGCTTTTCTCCGCCATAAAACCATTCTCAAAACTATGCTTCTTCCATGCAATCGGTTTTGCATCTTTTCTCTGCAAAAAACGCTGCAATTCCCTCTGCAATATGCCTCGGGATATTGGCCTTTTCGGAGATTGTCTGAGCATCCGCAACTTTTAATTCGTCGATGGATGTAAAACTCTTCATCAAAGCCTTACGTCTTGTAGGACCCACGCCAGGAATCTCATCCAGTACAGAATGTACTTGTGACTGAGAACGCAAGGAACGATGATATTCGATTGCAAAACGATGGGCCTCATCCTGGATGCGGGTGATTAAATGAAAACCTTCTGAATGGGTGTCGATAGGAATCTCCACATTATGATAATACAGGCCTCTGGTTCTGTGATTATCATCTTTGACCATACCGCAAACAGGAATCTTTAGATCCAATTCCGCAAGCACCTGATTGGCGATATTGACCTGCCCTTTGCCACCATCCATAAGAAGCAAATCCGGAAATCTCGTAAAGCTTCCATACTTCTCATCCGTGGTCTCACGTTCTTCCAAGCCATGCACAAAACGCCTTGTCAGCACCTCTTTCATGCAGGCATAATCATCCGGGCCTGATACGGATTTGATGCGGAATTTACGATAGTCACTGCGCTTCGGCTTACCCTTCTCATAAACCACCATAGAACCGACGTTAGCAAACCCACTGATATTGGAAATATCGAAAGCTTCCATTCGCTGGATATTCTTTAGGTTAAGAAGTGTTTCAATTTCCTTAACCGCACCAAGCGTTCGCAACTCTTCTCTCTTAATGCGCTCGCTGTCACTGCTTAACACAAGCTCTGCGTTCTGTTTTGCAAGCTCCAGCATTTTTTCTTTTTGTCCTTTTTGCGGCATACGGATGTAAACACGATTTTCACGTTTCTTTGACAACCATTCTTCAATCACTTCACGCTCTGCAATATCCTCCGCCACAAAAATTTCTTTCGGTATAAAAGGTGTGCCGGCGTAAAACTGCTTCATAAAAGTCTCCAGAATTTCCGCATCCGTATCATGCAAAGCCTGCTTCATATAAAAGTGTTCTCTGCCAATCAACTTGCCTTCCCTGACAAAAAACACCTGAATAATAACATCTCTTTCATTGCGGGCAAGTGCAATATAATCCTTGTTTTCGCCCTCGTTGTCAGTAATCTTCTGTTTCTGGGCAACACTTTTAACGCTATATAAAAGTTCTTTAATTTTAGCCGCTTCTTCAAACTCCAAAGCCTCAGATGCAGCATACATTTTTTCTTCCAGTTCTTTCAGAATCGGTCCGTAATTGCCATTCAAGAACTCCATTGCCTTGTTAACCTGAATACGATACTCTTCTTCCGATATGTATCCCTGGCACGGCCCAAAACACTGCTTAATATGGTAGTTTAAACAGGGGCGCCCCTTCTTAATATCCTGAGGCAGACTCCGGTTACACGTACGTAATTTATAAAGCTTATTCATCAGTTCGATGGTATCTTTTACCGCTGCCGCACTGGTATAGGGACCAAAATATTTGCTCCGGTCCTTTTTCATCTGCCTTGCAAAAAGGATTCGCGGGAAAGGCTCCGAAATCGTCACCTTGATGTAAGGATAGGTCTTATCATCCTTGAGCATGGTATTATATTTAGGCGAATGTTCTTTAATCAGGTTGTTTTCAAGCACCAAAGCTTCCAGTTCAGAATCGGTCACAATATATTCAAAACGTGCAATCAAAGAAACCATTTTTTGAATTTTAGGCGTCTTTTTGGTACTTGCACGAAAATAAGACCGCACTCTGTTTTTCAGACTTACGGCCTTACCTACATAAATAATTGCATCTTTGGAATCATGCATGATATAGACTCCCGGCTTCCCCGGGAGCTTTTTTAATTCTTCTTCAAAATCAAATTTCTCCATGCAAACCTCATAATATGAGTAATCCTATTTGTATAATCTGTTCTTTAATTCACTGGCGAAATCAGCATCTTTCCCTTTCAAAACAGGTCCTTCGTTGTCGGAATCATCTGAATCATCAGCTGCTTGAGACGATTCGTCTTCTCCGTTGTCATTCGCTTCCTCGTTCTCACGATTTTTATTCGATACATCAGCTTCAGTATCCTCTTCGATCACTCTCATCTCGTCATCAGCTTCGCCATCGCAGAATACTGCTTTTTCTTCACTATTCTTAGCTTCGCCATTCTCAGATACTTTCTCTTCTTCCGCTTTCTTTGCGCGGTCTTTTTTCATAGTTTCCGTTTTCGGCTCAGGAACAGGAATGCCTTTTTCCTTACAGTATATTTCCATAAACTCTTTGCCTGTAATGGTCTCTTTCTGAATGAGGTATTCTGCCAGTTTGTCCATAATTTCGCGATTGTCTTTTAAAAGATTCATCGCTTCATCATAGCTTTCCTTAAGAATCTTCATAACCTCTTCATCAACCGCCGCAGCAGTCTCATCGGCACAGTTCATAACCACTCTGCCGTCCAAATATCTGCTCTCTACGGTTTCCAAACCGATAAGGCCAAACTTCTTGCTCATACCATACTGAGTAACCATAGAACGCGCAATTGAAGTTGCCTTCTCTATATCGTTGGACGCACCTGTTGTAACAGAATCAAACACCAATTCTTCTGCCGCACGTCCAGCCAAAAGTCCAACAAGCATATCTTTTAATTCCGCCTCGGAATTCAAGTACTTCTCTTCCTCTGGCACATGCATTACGTAACCCAAAGCACCCATGGTTCTTGGCACGATTGTAATCTTCTGCACAGGTTCGGAATTCTTCTGCAGAGCACTAACCAACGCATGACCAACCTCATGGTAAGATACGATTTTACGCTCTTGCTCGCTTAAAATACGGTCTTTCTTCTCTTTACCCACAAGAACAATTTCAACCGCATTGAATAAGTCCTTCTGACTTACAAATTCACGCTTTTCTTTTACAGCGTTAATCGCAGCCTCATTAATCATATTGGCAAGATCAGAACCTACGGCACCACTGGTTGCCAAAGCAATTTCGTCCAAATCCACAGTTTCATCCATAAGCACATCTTTGGCATGTACTTTTAAGATTTCCACACGACCTTTTAAATCAGGTTTCTCTACGATAATTCTTCTGTCAAAACGTCCCGGACGAAGTAATGCCTTATCCAAAATCTCCGGTCGATTGGTTGCCGCAAGAATAATGATACCCTTCTTGCCGTCAAAACCATCCATTTCCGCAAGCAACTGGTTTAATGTCTGCTCACGTTCTTCATTGCCGCCGCCATATTTTGAATCACGGCTGCGTCCAATGGCATCAATTTCATCAATAAAAATAATACAGGGAGCATTTATCTCCGCTTCCTGGAACAAATCACGCACACGGGAAGCACCCACCCCCACATACAATTCCACAAAATCAGAACCTGTCAAAGAAAAAAACGGAACTTTCGCTTCACCTGCAACTGCCTTGGCAAGCAATGTTTTACCGGTACCGGGAGGTCCCACTAACAAAGCACCCTTAGGCAGACGCGCACCGATTTTGACATAACGATCTGGATTATGCAGAAAATCCACCACTTCCTGCAACGACTCAATCGCTTCATCCTCGCCAGCAACATCTTTAAAAGTAATGCCGGTTTCCTTCTGAACATATACCTTGGCATTATTTTTACCCACGTTCATAAAACCGCCCATTCCGCCACCTTTGGCCATTTTACGGAATAAAACAATTGTTAAAACCACCATTAATCCAATCGGCAAAACAGTTGTCAAAAGAAAATACCACACTTCGCCGGAATTGTCCGGAATTTCACCGCTAACCTTAATTTCCTTCTCGAGAAGGCGCGCAGTAAGGGTTTCATCTTCTTCTACTTTACCTGTGTATAAATACTTTACAGATTGCGGAAAGAACGGATTTGCAACGCCGCTACCCTCTTTTTCTACAGGCACAATAGTAATACGGTCGGCACCGATTACAACCTCTGAGACCTCGCCCGCATCAATCATACGCACAAATTCACTGTATTCAATTACATTCAAGTCCTGAGGCATCATGGTACGTATCATCATAAAAACAAAGAACGTAATAATACTGCCGATAAACAAAAACGTCCACAAACCACCTCCGGGTCTTTGGTTATTGCCCCCATTGTTGCCGTTATTTCCGTTGCGCTTATCGCCTCTGTTATTCGGTTCCTCAGGCATATGATTTCTCTGATTGTTATTTTCGTAATTATTATTATCCATTTAATCTCTCACCCGTTCATTACTTTTTAT
>CAZQBM010000016.1:0-41102 GCA_964591945.1 uncultured Lachnospiraceae bacterium
TCATTGTATAATGTAACGCAGGAAGAAATTCTTACAATGATCTCATATCAATACGATGAGACTGATAATACGATTATGTTTAAGGAAACGGGAGGGGAAGAAGTAGAGGTTCTTCTGCCGGAGTGGAGCGATAAGTATCCTTTTACCGGTGATGTAAGCTTGGCGGATGAATATTTTTATGATGTTTCTAATGTGACCCTGGAGGTGATTCCGCAAATCAGAATGACAGATTCGTTGCCGTATAAACCGCTTGGAATCGTATTTGACGTACAATATGCGGATGGCGCTTTTACATTAAAATTTCGAAAAATTGAGCAACTGATAAGTGAAGAATCGCAGGAAGAGATGCCGGTAAATCAGCAGGATGAAGCAACCATAACCTCCATCACTCCGCTTTCCGATGATGAAATGGAAATTACTTTTTCATATGTCTTAGATGGCGAAACTAAGACGCATTCTTTCACAAGCGTACGTATGCCTGATTTGGGCCTGGAACCGCAGGATAGAGCGCATGTGGAACTGATTGATATGAATGGCGACGGCACTTCGGAAGTGGTATGTAAGGTGTATTATATCGGTAATACTTTTACGGAATTATGCGGTGATTTATACGTATTTCAGATAAAAGAAGACGGTTTAGAGTCCGTCCTTAGCTTGGGAACGGATTACGGTGTTCCGGATGGACGTTGGATTACGGCAACGTATTCTACGGATGCGGCTTTGTATGTGGAGACCGGAAGCAAACGTTGGGAAGACGACGAATTGTATACGGATCCTGTTTTTTATAAGGTGGAATGTATAGACGGCGCCTGGATGACCAAGGAATGTGAATTGCCGGAAAAGGAATTACAAATTTGGTAAATGTTATGTTATAGAAATAAATCTCTTTGCAGGTGTTTATATATGAATACTTGCGAAGAGATTTTTGCGTTCGAATTGTCATAAAATTATCAAAAACTCTTTCAATTTGTGTGACAATTTGATACAATAATACTATGTATTGGAATACAGGGGAGGGACGTACATGAAACTTACTTTTGTGGGCGCTACACATGAGGTTACGGGTAGTTGTCATTATTTACACGCTTGCGGTAAACATATTCTTGTAGACTGCGGTATGGAACAGGGCGTCAATGTATACGAGAACGTGGAAATTCCCGTAGAACCGGCGCTGATTGATTATGTTTTGTTGACACATGCGCATGTTGACCATTCTGGTCATCTACCGCTTTTATATGCCAGAGGCTTCCGCGGACAGGTAATTACAACTGATGCAACCGCAGATTTGTGTAGCATTATGTTACGTGACTGTGCACATATCCAGATGCAGGAAGCGGAATGGAAGAGCCGTAAGGCGAAGCGATCTTCTAATCAGGAGAAGGCGGAACCGCTTTATACCATGGAAGATGCGGATGGCGTAATTAAGAGGATTATTCCCTATCATTATGACCAGAAATTCGAATTGTGTCCCGGTATTGAACTGAGATTTACGGATGTGGGACATTTACTTGGTTCTGCAAGTATTGAAATATGGATTTGCGAAAACGGCATTCATAAAAAGATTGTATTTTCCGGTGATATCGGTAATAAGGACCAACCCCTGCTTCGTGATCCGCAGTTTATCAAGGAAGCGGATTATGTGGTTATGGAATCTACCTACGGTACCCGCATTCATTCCAATGAGAAACCGGATTATGTAAGAGATTTGACTGAAATTCTTCAGGAAACCTTCGATAGAGGCGGTAACGTGGTTATTCCTTCCTTTGCGGTAGGAAGAACCCAGGAAATGTTATATTTCCTTCGCCAGATTAAGAATCAGAAGCTTGTAAAAGGACATGAGAATTTTAAGGTGTTCGTAGACAGTCCCCTTGCGGTGGAAGCGACGGGCATTTTCCAGCAGAACGTACAGTATTGTTACGACGAAGAGGCCCTTGCTCTTGTAAGATCGGGAGTTAATCCCATTGCATTCCCCGGATTGAACCTGTCAATTACAAGTGAAGAATCCAAGGCCATTAACTTTGATGATGATCCGAAAGTTATCCTTTCAGCATCCGGCATGTGTGAAGCCGGCCGTATCCGTCATCATTTGAAACATAATCTGTGGCGGCCGGAGTCTACGATCCTGTTCGTAGGTTATCAGTCGGTAGGAACCTTGGGACGAATTCTTGTAGAAGGCGTGGATGAAGTCAGACTGTTTGGCGAACCTATTGAGGTGCGTGCGCAGATTCGCGTGCTTGCAGGTATGAGTGGTCATGCTGATAAGAATGGCTTAATTCAGTGGCTTCAGGCAATTGAAACCAAGCCGGAACGTGTATTCATCGTCCATGGCGAAGATATGACCTGTAACGCTTTTACGGATTGTTTGAAACACGAATATGGCTACAATGCATATGCGCCTTTCAGTGGTACCAGAGTTAACCTTGTGACCAATGAAATCGAATACGAAGCATATCCTGTACCGGTTAAGAAGAAAGAGTCTCAGAAGCGTGTTACCGAAGTATTTGCCCGCCTCCTGGCAGCAGGAAACCGACTGCTTGCGGTTATTGCGAAGAACGAAGGTGGCGCAAACAAAGACTTGGCGAAGTTTGCTGATCAGATTAATTCCCTCTGCGATAAGTGGGACAGATAAAAGAGTTTTATGATTCTTTAAAGTAAATTCCGTATTAAAAAGAAGGTTCTTAGGAACCTTCTTTTTTTGTATATATACGTTGTGAATATTTTAAATTGCTGGTTTTACTCAAATATTCCTGCAAAAAGTGCGCTTACGGCTTCTTCTGTCTTTTCAGGCGCCATTCCTGAGTAATTGATAATCAGCGTGTGCTTTTTGGCTTTTCTTTTATCATAAAAATACTGGCTCAGGCAGGATATCTGAATGCCTTTCTCGGCAATCCGCTTCATCAACTCTGTATCTGAATATTTCGTGTTTACTTCCATAAGAAAATGCAGGCCGGCGTGTTCTTCCTTGATTACAACCCGGTCAAAATGCTTCTGCTGTCGAATGCAGGAAAGAATTGCATCCCGCTGTATGCGGTAATAATTTCGCATGCGATTGATGTGCTTCTCAAGATAGCCCTGCTCAATAAACTGATAAAGCGTATATTGGTCAAAGTTGGATACCGTACAGGCATAAAAGTTTAGTTCGCGATTGTATTTCCCGGCCAACTCGGCAGGCAGCACCATATAGCCGATACGGATGGTGGAACTTAAGCTTTTGGAAAATGTATTCATATAAATTACTTTGCCGGCAGAATCGATACTCTGCAAAGAAGGGATGGGCTTACCGGCAAGGCGGAACTCGCTGTCGTAATCGTCTTCGATGATATAACGGCCGGGGGCGTCACCTGCCCAGGCCAGAAGCTCGTAGCGTCGTCCGATGGGCGTAACAATACCCGTGGGGAAATGGTGAGAAGGCGAAATGTGAAGAATGTCCGCTCCGGAAGTTGACAGGGCCTTAGGCATCACACCGCTTCGGTCCAGAGGGACGTGGACGCAGGAAACGTTATTTGCCTCGTAAATGTGGGTGATTTTCTGATAACCGGGGTCTTCCACGGCATATATTTTATCGCGTCCCAGCAACTGAATCAGGATACTGTATAAGTATTCGGTTCCGGCACCGACAATAATCTGCTCAGGTTCAACGCGGATTCCGCGAAATTGATAAAGGTAATCAGCAATAGTCTCCCGCAACAGATAAATCCCACCGGAAGGAGAGCGGGTCATCAGTTCCTTGGCATAATCGGACATCGTATTGCGATTCAGCTTACTCCAGGTGGCAAAAGGAAAGGTGTCCGCAAGGGTTGAATTGTTCGTAAAATCAGCCAGGTAGGGCGGGCGTTTCTTTTCTTCCGTATGCGTTCTTTCGGGACGTGTTGTCTCAAGTGGTTTAAGGGACGTAATATCACTTACGTAAAAACCGCTCTTTGGCACAGAGTACAAATAGCCTTCCGCCATCAGCTGGTTGTAGGAATTCTCTACCGTAACGGTGCTTAGATTCAAATGTTTTGCAAGGGCGCGCTTGGAGGGCAGTTTTTCGCCGGATTTTAAGGCGCCTGTCAGAATATCCTCTTTGATTCTTTTATATAAAAATTCATAAAGGCTTTCGTTGCCACGGTTTTCAAAGGAATAGGTCAGCATAAAAGTTCTCCCGTTGTGTATGTATTAAAACCATAAAATAATAAAGCAATCATTTTATCAGAATAATCTGACCTTATTAAAAAGTTTTAAATTGGTTATTTTAATAAGGTCAAATATAAGTATAATGTACAGTATGATGAATGTAAAGCACCATTGCCAAAAGAGATGAAAAACAAATTCATGTGATAAAAGCTACGAAAACGTGCAGAACGTTCATATGATATTTTATACATAAATAAAGGAGAAACATAAAATGAAAAGAATCGTAACCGTTCAGGACATATCGTGCGTGGGCAAATGTTCGCTGACCGTTGCCCTTCCTATTATTTCGGCTATGGGTGTGGAGACGGCTATCATTCCTACGGCAGTTTTGTCAACCCATACAATGTTCAGCGAGTTTACCTGTAAGGACTTAACTGACCAGGTGGAACCGATTACGGCCCATTGGAAGAGAGAGAGCCTTGACTTTGATGCAATTTACACAGGCTATCTTGCATCGGAGGAACAGATTGAACTTTTAAAGAAGATGTTTTCCGATTTTAAAACGGAGAAGAATTTAATCGTGGTAGACCCGGCAATGGCAGACAACGGTAAGTTGTACCCTGCCTTTGATGAGAAGTTTGCTAAGAAGATGGCAGAACTTTGCGGATGCGCGGATATGATTCTGCCCAATATTACGGAAGCTTCTTTTATGACCGGCATTGAATATAAGGAAAATTATGATGAGGCTTATGTGAAAGAAATGTTGCTTGCATTGGCAAAACTTGGCGCAAAGACAGCGATTCTTACAGGCGTAAGCTTCAAGGAAGGTACCACCGGTGTTATGGGTTACGACAGTGTAACAGGCGAATTCCATTATTATTGTCATCCTAAGCACGCGCAGTCTTATCATGGCACGGGAGATGTGTTCTCAAGTACCTTTGTGGGCGCCATGATGAACGGCCTTGACTGGCAGGAAGCAATCAAAGTGGCAGCAGACTATACGGCAGAATGTATCCGTATTACAATGGAAGACGAGAACGGCTGCTGGTACGGTGTAAACTTTGAACTTGCGATTCCCGGTCTTTTGAAGGCGCTTGGGAAGTAAAGACTACAGGTGCATAAAGCATTGTTTGATTTTAGAATAGAAAAGTACTATAAAAAGGTTGTGTAAATTTTTAAAAGATTTTTTTAAAGATTTTGCAACCTTTTCCTTTTTGGCATAGTGTTATAGGTGTAAAAGCAAAAAAACAAAAGGAGAATGAAATAGAAATGAAGAAAGTTGTATCTTGTTGTTTATCTTTTGTACCTGCAGTAATGATTGCTATAACATTTGTTGTATTGTTACTGGCATTGATGATTTTTGGCGAAGGAACCATGAGTACCGGCGAAACGATTCTGATGCTTGGTTTGCTTCTTTTTGAGCTTATCGGTGTTGTTATGACCTTCGTAATGATGATTTGGTATATGATTAAAACCTGTAAAAATCCGGAATTCAGTACAGGCGTAAAGGTGCTTTGGTGCGCATTGTTGTACTGCTTCAATATGTTTATTTTCCCTGTTTACTGGTTTATGTATGTTCGTAAAGAAGAGTAGTTTGAAAGGAGATTATAGAATGAAAAAGACATTATCCTGTATCTTAAGTTTTTTACCCGGCATTTTGATTGTATTGGGTATGATTACATTGATTATTATTACCGGAGTACAGAATAGCGGAATCGATACCGGCGTATTTGTGACAGTTTTACAGATTTTGGCATTACTGATTGAATTGGCCGGCTGGCTTCTGGGCTTTGTATTAATGATTATCTATGTTGTCAAAACCATCAAAAACAAGAACCTTACAGTCGGAATCAAGATTCTTTGGTGTGCATTACTCATTTACTTAAGCGTATTCTTATACGTAATCCTGCCGATTTACTGGTTTGTAGTCTTACGCAAGGAGCAGGCGTAAAAACGGCAATTCCAAAAAGGAAAAGTAATGCAAGTAAGAAATACATAATATGTAAGAATAATATTAAGGATAATTTCCTGAATAATATCAAAAAATTACAACTTTATTTTAAAGAAATAATAAACCAAATAACCTCATACACATAATACATAAAACAAGGTGAGGAAGTTATCTTTTTTTCGAAGGGTTTTTGTGTTCGTCGGTACTTGGATTGCGTATTTTGCAATCCTATGTACCGCTACGTAACACAATTAAGCGAAAGCGTCCCTGAGAAAATAGATAACTTCCTCACCGTATTATTTATATGCACCTTATTTTTTCTGCTGATACACCGGATCGGCAGGATACCCGCCTTTTAATTTCTGCATTCCGCGCTGGATTGCATCTCTTGAATTCTTCCAATCCGCATCTTTGTTGCGGTAGTCAAATTTTTCCACAAGCCATGAAACATCTTCCTGTAAACGGTCCATATGTTTGGTCTGCAATTCAAATATGGCCGGATAAAATTCCGCCTTTTGCTTGTCATTTAACTTGCTTTCGCCGGCCTCGCACAAGTCGCCGAAGTGGTGGAGGCAGAAACCTTTGCTGTTTTTAACCTTTTCCACGAATTCGGGGTCTCTTTTATACATAACAAAGAAGGTATCAACGTAACGCTCGTAGGTGTCCGCAAAGCGTTTGCAAATATAGCAGGACTCGTCCTTTTCTTTAACCCAGGCTGCTACGGAATTCTTGCATTCCGGTCCCTGTTTGGCAAACTTGGAGCGGAAGGTGGTTTTCTCGGGCTGGTATTTCTTCATCACATCAGCCATCTGCTTACGCATTTCCATATAGTGTGTCTTCAGAATCCAGGCATTGCCCAGCGTATTTCCGTAGTCAAACATCTTTTTAAAATGTGCACGGCAAAAGCCTGCCTTGTCTGTAGCCTCGCGCACATCGCTTTCCATATAAGAAGAGCCTGAACCTAAGGCAAAGTCCAGTAAATCCTGTTCTACCTCGCGTTCCACGAAGCAGAAGGGGCATTCGTCGTGTGCATTCATCGCATCATTTAAAGGTATGGTATATAACTGTTCTTTCATTGGTAACCTCCCATGATTTTTCACTGATTTTATTTTATAAAAAATGTGTTAAATGTGCAACCTAAGGAGTTTCAAAAATATATTTTACGAATTCTACGGAAGTGTCGGTTCTCTCCGAGAAACTTACGATCGAAAGAATGACTTCCGCATCTTCGTTATAGAGCCCTAATTCCTTCAAGCGGGGCGCGTCCGTCACATAAACGCCGATGGGGTATTCTTTGTCGGACTCTTCATCATAGTAGTAGTAAATCAGTCCGGCCTCGTCCAGATCGGCAAACATTTCTTCGGTAAAAAGAATATCTAAGGTTTTACCATAAAATCCGTTAATTACATAAAAGTCAATTTGCGCCTTGGAGCCGATGAGCACATCTAAATTTCCTTCTTCGCCTGCATGCACGATATTCATGTCGACTGCCATATCCAGCATATTGGTGGAGTCGGGATTGACTGCGTTGGAAGTATCGAATACCACCTGATATTCCTTAGTATCAATGCCTAATCTGTCGGCAAAACCGCCGATAAAAGTATCAATGGGCGTTAAGTCTGGGCTCATATAATAATTACTGCTTAAGGCGTAGGCGCAGAAACCGAATGGCTTCGGTGCCAGAACCGTCTGTAATAAAATAAAGTAGATTAAGAAGGCAATTAACCCGATTGCCACGATGGTATGAATTTTATAATAATGCCAGAAATGTTTTACTTTCTTATCAAAGGGCATTTCTTTGAAGTTTTTCTTATTTTCTTCACGGATTTCTTCTCTGATGGACATAAAAGTGTCCTCGCTTTCCTTTATTTTCTATATATTTCTATATTTTACCTATTAAATAAAGATATCTTAATATCATTTAGTCGCAATGGTCAAGTTCATTTTAAGGCAGGTTTGTGCGCAATTAGTGAAAATAATATAAAAAAAGAATATTAGTCGCATTTTTGCCTTGAAACTTTTGTCGGAATGTACTATGATGTTAAGAAATCATTTATTTTTTTATAATGATTTTCGTATAAATGGGGGATAAAGTCAAACATTGGGAGTGCGAAATGAGCGAAGCTTTTAAGGAACTTTTGATTAAACAGAAAGAGAACAAGAAAGACAAGCTATTAGGCACGGGAATGGTGGTGGCAGCAGTCATTTCACTGGTCAGTGGATTACTTTTACACCCATTATTTCTTTTAGGGGCAGTAGCTTTCGGAATTTTATCCTATGTTGTATACTACCGTAAAATGAAGGTGGAATATGAGTACACCTACATGGACCGGGAGTTACGTATTGATCGTATCTATAACGAATCCAAACGCAAAAGTATCGCAGTATTAGATTTGAATAAAATGGAAATCCTTGCCAAAGAGACTTCTTATCATTTGGACGGTTACACGAACAGACCGGTGAAAGAGTGGGATTTCTCTACCGGATTGGAAGATAATGAAGATTTGGTAACTTATGTTATGTACTACGCAGGCTCGGACAAGTACTATTTGTCATTGAGCGAAGATTTTATGCAAACAATACGCCGGACAATGCCTCATAAGGTGAAGGCGGATTGATTATAAAACACTAAATATCACAAACGGAGGATGGAGAAATGGGTCAGATTGTTGGAGAAGGCATTACATTTGATGACGTGCTTTTAATTCCGGGATATTCGCAGGTGATTCCCAATCAGGTAGATTTGTCAACCTGGTTAACCAAGAAAATTAAGTTAAACATTCCTATGATGAGTGCGGGTATGGACACCGTAACAGAACATCGTATGGCTATCGCAATGGCAAGACAGGGCGGTATCGGTATTATTCATAAGAATATGTCTATTGAAGCGCAGGCAGAAGAAGTAGACAAGGTTAAAAGATCGGAGAACGGTGTTATCACCAATCCGTTCAGCCTTACTGCAGAGCATACCCTTGCAGATGCAGATGCATTAATGGGTAAATTCAGAATTTCAGGTGTGCCTATTACAGAAGGCAAGAAATTGGTTGGTATTATTACAAACCGTGATTTGAAGTTCGAAACAGATATGACCAAGAAGATTAAGGATTCTATGACCAGTGAAAACCTTGTAACAGCACGTGAAGGTATTACATTGGAAGAAGCAAAGCAGATTCTTGCCAAAGAACGTAAAGAGAAGCTTCCCATCGTAGACGAAAACTACAACTTAGTAGGACTCATTACCATCAAAGATATAGAGAAAGCAATTAAATATCCCTTAGCAGCCAAAGATGCACAGGGAAGACTTCTTTGCGGTGCAGGTGTTGGTATTACCGCAAACGTACTTGACCGTGTAAAAGCTCTTGTGGAAGCCAAGGTTGACGTTATCGTTTTAGACTCTGCACACGGACATTCAGAGAATGTTATCCGTTGCGTGAAGATGATTCGTGAGGCATATCCTGATTTGGATATCATCGCAGGTAACGTAGCAACAGGCGAAGCTTGCCGCGCTTTAATCGAAGCTGGCGCAAGCGCAATCAAGGTTGGTATCGGACCCGGTTCCATCTGTACAACACGTATCGTAGCAGGTATCGGCGTTCCTCAGATCAGTGCCGTTATGGATTGTTACGCAGTAGCGAAAGAATATGGTGTGCCTATCATCGCAGATGGTGGTATTAAGTATTCCGGCGATATTACCAAGGCGATTGCAGCAGGTGCTAATGTATGTATGATGGGTAGCATGTTTGCAGGTTGTGATGAAAGCCCGGGAGAATTCGAATTATTCCAGGGTAGAAAATATAAAGTATACCGCGGTATGGGTTCTATTGCAGCAATGGAAAACGGTAGTAAAGACCGTTACTTCCAGACAAATGCGAAGAAGCTTGTTCCCGAAGGTGTTGAAGGTCGTGTAGCTTATAAGGGTACCGTAGAAGATACCGTATTCCAGTTGCTCGGCGGACTTCGTTCCGGTATGGGTTACTGTGGTACGCCCACAATCGAAGAGTTAAAAGAAAATGGCAAATTTGTTAAGATTTCTGCTGCTTCTTTGAAAGAAAGTCATCCTCATGACATTCATATTACCAAAGAAGCACCCAACTATAGTACAGGACAGTAGTAAATGCGAGCCGGATGAATCGGTGGCTTGGCCGATTGATCCGGCTGCTTAAGTCATAACAAATTTGTTAAAATAAAATATTTGGAGGTTTTACTGATGAGAGCACAGCATGCGACAGAATGCGAGTTGCTGGTTATGAAGTGTGTGTGGATGAATCCCGATAAGGAGTTATCGATGCCTGCTATCAATGAACTGGTAAACAAGACCTATGACAAAGATTGGGCTCCGCAGACAGTTTCTACATTTTTGAAGAGACTGCGTAACCGAGGATTCTTAGAAGCTGAACGTCGCGGACGTTCTTTTGTGTATCATAGCTTGATTGATGCAGAAGAGTACAAAGCCGCAACTGTTATGGACTGCTGTGAATTCTGGTGCAACGGTGATGCAGCAAAAATGCTTGAAATTGTAAAAAACGAAAGAGGTCTCTCTCAAGAAGAGGTCAAGAAAATAAAGGAGCTTTTATAAGCATATTTATTTTCGGCAAAAAAGAGGTTCGTCCCGGGGTAGGGGATGGGCCTCTTTTTTATAAAAAATGATTGTATCTTTCGCACAATAGGAATAAAGTAATAAGTAAGAGTATTTTTTAAATCAGTGAGGTAAAAACATGAAAGTTTTATTGGTATGCGGAAGTCCCCACAAAGAGGGGTGCACACACACTGCATTGGCGGAAGTGGCGAAAACATTGCAGGAAGAAGGTGTTGAAACCAAAGAAGTATGGATTGGAAATAAGCCGGTAGGCGGTTGTACGGCCTGCGGTGCCTGTGCAAAGCTTGGCAAATGTATGTATGATGATGTGGTAAACGAAGTGTTGGCAGAAATCGATACATATGATGGTTTTATTTTTGGTACGCCGGTATATTATGCATCGCCCAACGGAAGTATGTTGGGATTTATGGACCGTCTCTTTTATGCGGGTGCGGCGAAAATGGCTTATAAGCCTGCGGCAGCAGTGGCGTCTGCAAGACGTGGTGGTACTACGGCGACTTTTGATGCCATGAACAAGTATTTTACCATTAACAATATGCCTGTGGTTTCTTCGCGCTATTGGAATATGGTGCATGGCGCAAACAACAAGGGTGAGGATGTTTTACAGGACGCAGAGGGCTTACAGACAATGCGTTATTTGGGACGCAATATGGCTTGGTTGTTAAAATGTATTGAGGCCGGTAAAAAGGCGGGCATTGATGCGCCGAAACCGGAAGAAACGAAGATTTTTACGAATTTTATCCGATAAGATAAGGTGAGCAATATGTACGGTGAAGAGCATAAATCCAAGGGCTTAGATTTGGAAGAGATTGAGTACGAAAATATCGCGGAAGAAATCGATGATGAAGACTTGGAAGAAATTGAATATGCAGATTTTGAAGATGAGACAGAATATACAGACTTTCAAGATGCGGATGCGGAATCGAATTATTTAGAAATTATAGAATTCGAAAACGAAGAGGAAGACGTGGATTTTGAAGCGGAAGAACCGAAGAAGAAAGAAAAACATCATAAAAAAGAGTCTTATGATGCCTACACAGATGATGATCAAAAAACATCTGCCATTTACATTGTTTTTATCGTGCTGACTGCCCTTGGTGTGATCGCCGTGCTGGTAGTCTTTGGATTGTGGTTTTTTAAAGAAAGCGGTAGCAAGGAACCACAGGTGACCCTGATTCATCAGTATGCAGTGTCAGAGAGCGGGAAGTTTGGGCAGAATGTGGCAGAGACGGATATAAGGCTTCAGGAAGAACGTAGGGCAGCAGAAGAAGCGGCAAGACTTGAAGCGGAGGCTGCGGCTAAGGCTGAAGAAGAGGCGAAAAAGGACCTTGGTATGGTCTTTTCGCCGGTACAGGAAACGGTTACCGCCAAAGATGCCACCAACCTGCGTGATATCCCGAGCCAGGGCGAGGACAGTACGGTCATGTTAACCCTGCAAAACGGTCAGACGGCAACGCGAATCGGCGTCAGCGATAAGGGCTGGTCCAAGCTTGAGTATAACGGCGAAACCTATTATGCAATTTCAAATTATCTTACTACGGATTTAACCGTAAAACCCCAGGAAGCGGTACCGGAAGATGATGGCATTCAGACTGTTTTTACGGCTTGTAACGAGCAGGTAACGCCGAAGATTGAAGTAAACCTGCGTACCCTTCCCAGTGTGACCAATCCGGACGCGACGGTGGTTGTGACCCTTAAGGCGGGCGAAGTGGTTACACGTACGGGAATCAATACCGACGTAGGCTGGTCGCGGGTCGAGTACAACGGGCAGACACTTTATTGTGTCAGCAGTTACGTGTATGTAGTGCAGTAAGTGTTTGAATATCTTAATTTGCAGCAACTAAATATATCATAGAATTTAAATATTGTCTTTTGGGCAGTGCAAATGGTTTGAGATTTGATTTCTGCCCTTAAGACTTTTTTGTTTATCACCCATTAAAGACTTTTATAAATTTTGTTAAATTGTGTTGACAAAATAAAAATAGCTGTTATAGTAATAATAGAACAAACAAAACAAACCGAACAATATGAAGTTAGGAAAAAAGTGCAGTTGTGTTGCAAAAATCCTAACTAAGAGATAAAAGGAGGAGTAAGTTATGGATGGTTCTAAATTTACACAGAAGTCGCTGGAAGCTTTGGAAACCTGCCAGAAGCTTGCAGATGAATACGGAAACCAGGAAATTGCGCAGGAACATCTTTTATATGCGCTTTTAACCATTGACGACAGTCTGATAATGAAATTAATTGAGCGTATGGATATCAATAAGGAGCATTTCTGTAATCGCGTTTTGGGCATGATTGAGAAGCGTCCCAAGGTATCCGGCGGACAGCCTTATGTAGGCAACGATTTGCGTAAAGCGTTGGGTAAAGCGGAAGATGTGGCAAAGCAGATGGGCGATGCTTTTGTTTCGGTGGAGCATTTGTTCCTTGCCATGCTTGAGGCACCTTCGTCCGATATGAAGGCGGTTTGGAAGGAATACGGCATCAATAAAGAGCGTTTTCTTCAGGCCTTGGCCACAGTCCGAGGAAGTCAGCGCGTGACCGGTGACAATCCGGAGGCGACGTATGATACCTTAAATAAATACGGTCAGGATTTGGTGGAGAAGGCCCGTGAACAGAAGCTTGATCCGGTCATCGGCAGGGATAATGAAATCCGTAACGTGATTCGTATTTTATCCCGTAAAACCAAGAATAACCCGGTATTAATCGGTGAACCAGGCGTTGGTAAAACCGCTGTAGTGGAAGGGCTTGCACAGCGTATCGTGCGTGGCGATGTGCCCTTGGGTCTTAAGGATAAAAGGATTTTTGCCTTGGATATGGGTGCCCTGATTGCGGGAGCAAAGTACCGCGGTGAATTCGAAGAACGTCTGAAAGCGGTTTTGGACGAGGTGCGCCAGTCAGAAGGTGAAATCATTCTTTTTATCGATGAATTGCATACCATTGTGGGCGCAGGGAAAACCGATGGCGCCCTGGATGCGGGCAATATGTTAAAGCCTATGCTTGCAAGGGGCGAGCTTCACTGTATCGGTGCTACAACCTTGGATGAGTATCGTAAATATATTGAGAAAGATGCGGCTTTGGAGCGTCGTTTCCAACCTGTATTGGTGGAGGAGCCTACGGTGGAGGATACCATATCCATTTTACGTGGTATCAAGGAGCGTTACGAGGTGTTCCACGGTGTTAAAATTATGGACAATGCCCTGGTGAGTGCGGCAATGTTATCGCACCGTTATATTACCGACAGATTTCTGCCGGATAAGGCCATTGACCTAGTGGATGAGGCCTGTGCCCTGATTAAAACAGAGCTAGATTCCATGCCTACCGAGCTTGATGAATTGCAGCGTAAAATTATGCAGATGGAGATTGAAGAAGCAGCCCTTAAGAAAGAGGACGACCGTTTGAGTAAGGAGCGTCTGGAAGTACTTCAGAAGGAGCTTGCGGAAGAAAAGGCAGAATTTGCCAACCGCAAAGCCCAGTGGGAGAATGAGAAGACTTCCGTTGACCGCTTAAGCAGTATGCGTGAGGAAATCGAAGCAGTCAATGCACAGATTCAGGTGGCGCAGCGCGAAGGTAATCTTGAGAAGGCTGCGGAATTAAGCTATGGTAAGTTGCCGGAATTAAAGAAGGCTTTGGAAGAGGAAGAAGAGCGACTTCGTAAAGATGGTTTACAACTTCTTCACGAAAGCGTATCGGAAGAAGAGATTGCCAGAATTATCTCTCGCTGGACCGGAATCCCGGTTGCGAAGCTGACAGAGTCCGAGCGTAATAAAACGTTGCATCTTGCAGATGAATTGCATAAAAGAGTGGTTGGTCAGGACGAGGGTGTTGCCATGGTTACGGAAGCGATTATCCGTTCCAAGGCAGGTATTAAGGACCCGACTAAGCCCATCGGTTCATTCCTGTTCTTAGGACCTACGGGCGTGGGTAAAACAGAGCTTGCCAAAACACTGGCGGCATCGCTTTTTGACGATGAAAGCAATATGGTGCGTATTGATATGAGTGAGTATATGGAGAAACATTCCGTATCCAGACTCATCGGGGCACCTCCGGGATACGTTGGATATGATGAAGGCGGGCAGTTGACTGAAGCAGTCAGACGAAAACCCTATGCCGTTGTGCTTTTTGATGAGGTGGAAAAGGCCCATCCTGACGTATATAATGTGCTTCTTCAGGTGTTGGATGACGGTCGCATCACAGATTCCCAGGGCAGAACCGTAGACTTTAAGAATACAATCCTGATTATGACCTCCAATATCGGTGCGGATGACTTGTTAGACAGTATGGAAGCCAATGGTGAAATCAGCGAAGGCGCCCTTGAAAGAGTGCAGAATAAGCTTCGTATGAACTTCCGTCCGGAGTTTTTGAACAGGCTTGACGAGATTGTCATGTTCAAGCCTTTGACCAAAGACAATATTGCCGGAATTGTAGATTTGATTATCGAAGACTTAAATAAAAGAATTTCCGACAAGGAGATCAGTATTGCGGTAACTGCGGAGGCAAAGCAGTATATTGCCGACCAGGGTTATGATCCGACTTACGGTGCCCGTCCTTTGAAGAGATACATTCAGAAGAATGTGGAAACCCTTCTTGCCCGACGAATTCTCGCCGGTGAGGTGCAGATGGGCGATGTGGTAACCATTGATGTGGTAGGCGGACAGTTGACAGCGCTTGTGACAGAGGAAGTATAATTACGTCTGTGGGGCAGAAATGCCGGATGACACTGCTTTTACACGAAAGTGAGAGGTTGTGTTTTCATAAAGTGAAAGATTATGTTTGCGGTTGATTTCCGAAGACAGATATTTTATAATTTAATGAATGGGCGGTGGAGATGGCTCCATCGCCCTTGTTATTGCAGTGGGCAGGCGATTATTGCGCTTGCGCAAATGTGCGTAGAAGAATGCCACAGACGGCGATAAGAGAAGGAGCACGGTATGATACCCAAGGACCCTGTAATGTTGCTTAGTTTCTTAAATTTGAAACTGCGTGACTTTTATAAAAGTGATGAAGAAATGTATGATGATTTAGACCTTGACCGCAAGGAAGTGGAAGAGAAACTTGCGGGCATCGGCTATTTTTATGATAAGGAGCGAAATCAATTTGTCTGAGAATATATCGGTAAATTTCCAAAGCGGCGGTTGTGTGGATTGCAGTAACTGCGGGCTTTGCGGAAAAGGTAAAAAAGAAGCAAGTGTTGTGACGGACAGTGTAAATGCACCGCGGGTTGGCGGAAGTTTGGCGGCTTTGAATGGTTTGGCCGGAAGCGGAATGCAGGCCGGTGTTGCCGGAACTACGGATGAAATTCCTACTCTCGTAGCGGTGGATCTTGGCACCACAACCATAGGTATGTATTTAATCAATGCCGTAACCGGAGAACAGATGGGGGTATTTGTGTCGTTGAATCCCCAGCAAATCCATGGCGCGGATGTGATATCAAGAATTTCCAATGCCAATGCGGGTAAGAAGGAAGAACTGCAGGCATTGATTACAGAAACCATCGAAAACGGTGTGAAGAAGCTTGTAAAAGAACGTACGCCGAAGTTGATTGTGATTTCTGGGAATACGGTCATGGGGCATCTTTTGATGGGTTATGATGTTAAGTCCCTTGGCGTATATCCTTTTAAGGCTGAGTATTTGGAACAGGCGGAGACTGCAATTTGCGGTATTAAGACTATTCTAATGCCGGGAATATCTGCTTTTATCGGCGGAGATGTGGTTTCAGGATTGTATACGCTGGGCTTTAAGGACAACAAAGAAATTTCACTGTTGATTGATCTTGGCACCAATGCGGAGATGGTAATCGGCAATTGTGACAGAATGCTTGCCCTTTCTGCGGCAGCAGGCCCTGCTTTTGACCAGAAGGTATACGGAAGTCAGCTGATTAAGGCAGTAGCGCAGATTTTAACGGAAGAGAAGGCGGATCGCACGGGCTGTCTTGCGGAAGAATATTTTGAACTGGGGTGCATCGCGGGAAGGACTCTTGTAAAGCAGGAAGAAATCCGTGAGTTGCAGAAGGCAAAGGCGGCAGTGGCGGCTGGAATTACCTTGCTGGCAAGGGAATACGGTGTTCAATTATCTGAGATTCGTAAGGTGTACATAGCCGGCGGTTTGGGATTTTATCTTGATTTGGATGCGGCGGTGGAAATCGGTTTGTTCCCGAAGGAATTTGTGGGCAAGATGGAAGCTGTGGGCAATACTTCTTTGGAAGGCGCTTACAGATACGGGCTGGCGTTGGAGCAGGATGTGATTGATGTGCAAGAAGCGGGAGGCCAAACGGATGGATTGGATTGCACCGGACAAACCAAGCCTGAACGTGAGTTAAAAGAATTGCTTTCCAAGGTGCGTGAGTTAAATCTTGCAGAGTTGGAAGGCTTTGAAGAAACGTATATTAATGCGATGAATTTCTGATGAAGAAATGATATATATTATGGCAATCATAGTTGCGTGCCGGATAGAAAGTATTGCACATGATTAGAGCGATAAGGAAGGAAGAAGCATGGATTTATTTTCGTATATGCGTGAAAATAAAATGAAGCAGGAGTCGCCCCTGGCGGCGAGAATGCGTCCCAAGACCTTGGACGAAGTGGTTGGGCAGCAACATATTATCGGCAAGGATAAGTTGCTGTATCGCGCAATTCAGGCGGATAAACTGCAGTCGGTTATTTTTTACGGACCGCCCGGAACGGGTAAAACCACCTTGGCCAAAGTAATTGCCAATACCACAAGTTCGGAGTTTACCCAGATTAATGCCACCATTTCCGGGAAAAAGGATATGGAAGAGGTTGTAGAGCAGGCGAAGAATACCCTTGGTATGTATGGTAAAAAGACGATTCTTTTTGTAGATGAGATTCATCGTTTCAATAAAGCACAACAGGACTTTTTACTTCCTTTTGTGGAAGACGGTACCGTGATTTTAATCGGTGCCACCACGGAAAATCCTTATTTTGAAGTAAACGGGGCGCTTATTTCCCGTTCGGCGATTTTTGAGTTAAAACCTTTGGAAAAAGAAGATATCCGCAAATTAATTGAACGCGCGGTATATGACGCGGATTGCGGTATGGGTTCCTATGATGCCGTAATGGATGAAGATGCGGCTGATTTTCTGGCAGATATGTCAGGTGGAGATGCAAGACATGCGTTAAATGCCGTTGAACTTGGTATTATGACTACCCCAAGAAGTGATGACGGCAAAATACATATCACGTTGGAAGTGGCAGGAGAATGTATTCAGAAGAAGCTTCTTCGTTACGACAAGGGTGGGAACAATCATTATGACACGATTTCCGCTTTTATCAAGAGCATGAGAGGTTCAGATCCTGACGCGGCAGTCTATTATTTGGCTAAAATGTTATCGGCAGGAGAGAGTGTAACTTTTATTGCAAGAAGAATTATGATATGTGCGTCAGAAGACGTGGGCAATGCGGATCCGAATGCAATTCAAGTGGCAGTGAATGCGTCTTTGGCGGTGGAACGTGTTGGTATGCCGGAAGCACAGATTATCCTGGCCCAGGCGGTGGCGTATGTAGCCTGCGCGCCCAAGAGCAACGCCGCGGTGGAAGCCATTGGTGCGGCTATGGCTTGCGTAGAGGAAACAGGAGATTTGCCGGTACCTTCTCATCTCATGGATGCGCATTATAAAGGCGCTGCGAAACTTGGACACGGACTTGATTATAAATACGCCCACAATTATCCTAATCATTATGTGGAACAGCAGTATTTGCCCTATGAATTGACCGGCAAGCAATTTTATGTGCCTTCCGATCAGGGCTATGAAAAGAAAATCAAAGAGCATATGCAGAGAATCCGCAAGGAAGAGAAAGAGCGACTAGGCGGGCAGACAGAATAAAAGTAGAATCATGTCGGATGAATTGAATAGCAGATGTTATACAAAGAACGGAGCAGTTAAAACAACTGCTCCGTTAAATATTGGTAAATTTGTTGATTTTTATCTAACCACTTGGCACAGATGGCGGAAGCGATTTCTTCCGTAGGCACTGTCAACTTGATGCTTACAAGTTCCGTATCCCTGTCTTTGGCCCAAAGATGAGCTTCGTACTCGCCGTTGGTAGCTTTGTAATAATCCGAGAGAATGGAAACTTCATTACGAAGTTCCATTTCATTCTGGTGAAGATACTCAATTACGTCTTCCTTAATGGCGTCACTGATACGGTTCTGGAAGTAAGATAAGGTATTCATGCCATCTTCCGTAATCGAGAACAAGGTGCGGTTTCTGACGGTTTTGGAAGCAATCAGGTTATTGTCCTTCAAATCCGAGAAAACCTGTTGCAACGTAAGGAAATTCGTGTAATCTTTCTCGAGGATAAAATCACTGATTTGCGAACTGCTTAGTGGGAAACTCACCTTGTTAAGCATATATAAAACAATTAATTTGTATAGTGTAAGCGGATCTTGTAACATTCCGTAAGCCTCTTTTCTTTCAGGGTGATTTTTATCTTACAACAAACCTCGATAATTCGCAAGGGCATTAAACAAAACCCTGATAAAGCTTTTGCAGATAACTGGGTTAAAATCATTTTTTCGACAAAATAAAAAATAGTCTTTTCATTTTAAAAGAAATGAAGTATAATAAATTCGCTAGTCAAGAAGACATATCTACGATAATTTTCCCACAGATAAAATTTAGAGAATAATAGTATATACATAAGAGTTATTAGCATTTGTTTGAGTATTTATTTTATACATATAAAATTTCTGATTTTCATAAAGTTTCAGATTAAAAAGGAGGCATATATCATTGAGAGAAAAGTTTGAATCTTTGTCATTGGCAGTATTGCGTGACCTTGCCAAGAGTCTTGATATTAAGGGTGTTTCTACTATGAAAAAGGATCAGCTTGTGGATCTGCTTGTAGAAATGGAAGAGAAACAATCCAAGGAAGCCGCCGCTAAGGCGTCAAATAATGAGGTAGAAGGCGAGAAAGTAAAAAGCGAAGAGAAGACAGAGCCGAATATGGCAGAGCTTGACAGTGGTATTGCAGCCAGCGGTATTCTTGAAGTTATGCCGGATGGATACGGTTTTATCCGTTGCGAGAACTTTTTGCCCGGTGAGAATGATGTTTACGTGGCGCCCAGCCAGATTCGCCGTTTTGGTTTAAAAACGGGTGATATCGTAGAGGGAAACACGCGAATTAAGACGCAGAACGAGAAGTTTTCTGCGCTTTTATATATCAAACGAATTAACGGGTATACACCGGAAGTGGCACAGAAACGTGGCAACTTCGAAGATATGACACCGATATTCCCGGATGAGAAGATTAAGTTAGACATTCCCGGGGCACCGGTTTCCATGCGTATTATGGACTTAATCAGTCCTGTAGGTAAGGGACAGCGTGGTATGATTGTATCACCGCCTAAGGCAGGTAAAACAACCTTACTTAAGTCTGTTGCCAAGTGCGTGAAATATTCCAATCCGGACATGCATATGATTATTCTTTTGATTGACGAACGCCCGGAAGAAGTTACGGACATTCGCGAGGCAATTGAGGGTGATAACGTAGAAGTAATTTATTCAACTTTTGATGAGACGCCTGAGCATCACAAGAGAGTGTCAGAAATGGTAATTGAGCGTGCGAAACGATTGGTAGAGCACAAACAGGATGTAATTATTCTTTTGGACAGTATTACACGTCTTACAAGAGCTTATAACCAGGTAATTCCGCCCAGCGGAAGAACTTTGTCCGGCGGTTTGGATCCTGCGGCTTTGCATATGCCGAAGCGTTTCTTCGGTGCGGCAAGAAATATGCGTGAAGGCGGAAGTCTTACCATTCTTGCAACTGCCCTGGTAGAGACCGGAAGTAAAATGGACGACGTTGTATACGAAGAATTCAAGGGTACCGGTAATATGGAAATGGTACTTGACCGTAAGTTGTCCGAGAAGAGAGTATTCCCTGCAATTGATATCCCGAAGTCCGGCACCAGAAGGGAAGACTTGCTTTTGACTCCGGAAGAACTGGAAGCAATCAATTCCATGCGTAAGGCTTTCAACGGAATGAAGGCAGAAGATGCGGTGGACAAAGTAATTGATCTTTTCTCAAAGACCAGAAATAATAAGGAATTTGTAGAAATGATGAAAAAAATTCATTGGGTATAAAAAACACTTGCATTCCCAATAAACGCGTGTTATAATGAACAAGCTGTTTGTTAGAAAAAGCAAAAAAGGTTATTTTTTAATATAGAGAGGTGAGAATAATGAGAGAAGGAATTCATCCTGAATACTATCAGGCAACCGTAACCTGTAACTGTGGCAACACTTTTGTAACCGGTTCTACAAAGAAGGATATCCACGTAGAAGTATGTTCTAAGTGCCATTCTTTCTACACAGGCCAGCAGAAGGCTGCACAGGCTCGTGGACGTATCGATAAGTTCAACAAGAAGTACGGTGTGGAAAGCTAATAAGCGACATGATGGGTTGAGGTATCTAGGTATCTCAACCTTAATTTTTATTTCGCAGGAATATCCTGTGAGGTGAAGGGATATACGAACTCTTTTTGGGAGGAGTATGAATGAGTAAGAAGAAATCATGTTATTCCGGTATCGGCGGACAGGCTGTTATGGAAGGCATCATGATGCGTAACAAGAATCGTTATGCCGTAGCGGTGCGTAAGCCGAATCAGGAAATTGAACTTCATGTGGCAGATTGTGAGCAGTCAGAGAATTGGACGCGTAAAATGCCTTTTGTCAGAGGTATTTTTAATTTTATTGATTCCTTGAAATTGGGAATGGAAACGTTGACCTATTCGGCAAGCTTTTATGAAGAAGAGGAAGAAGAAACCGGTTTCGACCGTTTTATGGGTAAAATCTTCGGTGCCAAGGCTGAGAAAGTAATGATGAGCATTACCATGGTAATTTCGTTAATCATTGCAGTGGCAATTTTTATGGTGTTACCTTACTTTGTTGCGTCATTCTTGGAGAAGTATTTAAGCAACCCTTCTTTGATTGCCATTATTGAAGGCCTTTTACGAGTGATTATTTTCGTGGTATATGTGCTTTTGATTTCGCTTATGAAAGATATCAGAAGGGTGTTTATGTATCATGGTGCGGAACATAAGTGTATCAACTGTATCGAAAGCGGTAAACCTTTAAATGCTAGAAATATTATGAAGAGTTCCAGATTACACAGAAGATGCGGAACCAGCTTTCTGTTGATTGTAATGGTGATCAGTATTATCTGCTTTTTCTTTATTCGTGTGGATAATATGGCGTTGAGACTGGTGCTTCGAATTGCTTTAATTCCTGTAATTGCGGGAATTTCTTATGAAGTGCTTCGATTGGCGGGAAAGTATGATAACTGGTTCATTCGTTTGATTTCGGCACCCGGCATGTGGTTGCAGCGTGTTACAACCAAGGAACCGGATAGGGATATGGTGGAAGTGGCCATTAAGGCTGTGGAAGCGGTATTTGATTGGAAAGAGTATCTGAAGGAAAACTTCGATTACGAAGAAGCGGAAGATGATTGGCTGGATGACGATGAAGATGATGAAGAAGTTTTATCAACGGAAGCGATAAAAGATGTGATTGAAGAGGATACTACAGAGTCTGCAACTACAGAAACAGATGGTGAATAAATAAGTAAACGACTCTTCGTTGAAGGATTAATGATGACTTACAAAGAATTATATGAATCCGGAGTAAATCAATTAAAAGAACACTGTAAAGAAGCCGTGCTGGATGCCAGGCTTCTTTTGGAGTATATATGCCATACCAACCGAAATGATTTACTTGCTCATGGTGACAGAGAAGTTTCGGACGTGGAATGCAAGCAGTATGAGGCTTTTATCAGGCGCAGAGCGTCAGGTGAGCCCTTGCAGTACATTACTGGCGAGCAAGATTTTATGGGGCTTACGTTTAAAACCCATGAAAGTACATTGATTCCAAGACAGGATACAGAGTGTCTTGTGGAAGAGGCAATGATGCATTTACACGACGGTATGCGAATTCTTGATATGTGCAGCGGTTCGGGATGCATTCTTTTAAGCCTTTTAAAATACAGCAATGACTGTGTTGGCGTAGGTGCGGAATTACAGCCTGAAGCAGTGGCACTTGCTAGAGAAAATGCTGAAAAACTGGGCATTGAAGCGACTTTTGTGGAAAGTGACTTGTTTAGTCAAGTGGAAGGAAAGTTTGATTTAATCGTATCAAATCCACCTTATATTGAAAGTAAAGTCATTGAGACATTGGATCGGGAAGTGCGTGAGCATGAACCAATGAGTGCTTTGGACGGCGGAGCGGACGGTTTGGACTTTTATCGCAGAATCAGTGAAGAAGCGAAGGTGTTTTTGAGTCGCGGCGGTATGATTTTTTATGAAATAGGATATAATCAGGCGGAAGATGTGACAGATATCTTGCGCAGGAACGGATATATTGATATTGTAGTAAAGAAAGATCTGGCAGGTTTAAATAGAGTGGTGTATGCCACATACTTGGAGGATTAAGATGTTTGACAGATTAGAAGATTTATTAATTCGTTTTGAAGAAATTATGGGTGAGTTGCAGGAACCGGGCGTAACCGACAACCAGCAGCGTTTTCGCCAGCTTATGAAGGAGCAGAGCGATTTAACCCCCATCGTAGATGCTTATAAGGAATATAAGCAGTCAAAACAGGATATTGAGGACAGTATCGCCATGTTGGAGGAAGAAAGTGATGAAGATATGCGCGAAATGCTGAAAGAAGAGCTTGCGGATGCCAAAAAGCGCGTGGAAGAATTAGAGCAGACCTTGAAAATTCTTCTTTTGCCGAAGGACCCTAACGATGATAAAAACGTTATCGTTGAAATTCGTGCGGGTGCCGGCGGTGATGAGGCTGCTTTGTTTGCGGCTGAAATGTATCGTTTATATGTACATTATGCAGAAAGCCAGCGTTGGAAGATTGAAACCATTAACGTGGATGAAATCGGCATCGGTGGTATGAAGGAAGTTGAATTTATGATTTCCGGTCAGGGTGCATATTCTAAGTTAAAATACGAAAGTGGTGTACACCGCGTACAGCGTGTGCCTGAAACAGAATCCGGCGGACGTATTCATACTTCTACCATTACCGTAGCGGTGATGCCTGAAGTAGAAGAAGTAGACGTTGTAATTAACGATAATGATATTCGTATCGACGTAATGAGAGCTTCCGGTTGCGGTGGTCAGTGCGTTAATACCACCGACTCTGCGGTGCGTTTGACACATATTCCTACCGGTATTGTAATCTATAGCCAGACCGAAAAGTCTCAGATTCAGAATAAAGCGAAGGCGTTTGCCTTGTTGCGTGCGAAATTATATGATTTGGAAATGCAGAAGCAGCATGATGCGGAAGCAGAACTTCGTAGAAGCCAGGTAGGTACCGGTGATCGTTCTGAGAAGATTCGTACTTATAACTTCCCTCAGGGACGTGTGACCGACCATAGAATCGGTTTGACATTGTATAAGCTTGAAAAGATTATGAACGGTGATATTCAGGAAATTATTGATGCTTGTATCGCAGCCGACCAGGCAGCGAAATTAGCAAAGATGAACGATTAAGCGCAAATGCGCCGAAAATAGAAAAGACAGGATGCACAAGATTATTTGTGCCAGACTGTCTTTTCTATATTTTGTTAAGAGGTATATATGGAAAAAGCAGTAGCTGGAAATATGCGGCTTGATGCGTATGGAATAATCCGTATTGTTTTGGTGATAGCCGCTATACTAATGAATATAAAATACATCTTTACGGATTTTGGCATTGATGCAGAATTCCAGATTTCGATGTCTTATCGCTTGGCGACGGGAGACATTATGTTTAAGGAAATGTGGGAACCTTATCAGATGTCTGCTTTTTTATGTGCTTTTTTTATTATAATTTTTTTAGAACTGTTTCATACTACGACCGGCATTGTGTTGTATCTTCAGGTGATAGGAGTTTTGCTGGATGCAGGTGTTTCGATTTTTCTGTATAAGACGGTTAGCAAACATTTAAATTCGGAAAAAACAGCCTTTTTTATGGCGTGGATTTTCTTTTTAATGTCGCCCAAAGATATTCCGATTGCTGATTATACCAATATGCAGATGTGGTTTTCGGCATTATTATGTATTTTTTTGTTTTTACAGTATAAAACAGGGAAAAAGAGGTTTCTTGTGCTTGGGGCATTGAGTTTATGCGGTGCAGTTCTTTCTTATCCGTCGTGTTTGCTAATTTATTTTGGTGTGATGGGAATCCTGTTATGCCGGAAAGAATTTAAAAATGCTTTGATTTTGACCGGAATATGCGCGTTGATAGGCAGTTTATATTTGTGTATGGTCTTTTCGCTGGTTCCAATCGGTGAATTTGGTACTGTAATTCATAACATGCTTGCGCTTGAAACTTCTCATTCTATGGGTATGGGAGCGCGTTTTTGGTGGTATTTTCAGGATTTGGCAAAAATTGTGCTTGTATTTGCAATATTTTATGGAATTTCCTTTGCCGGCACTCGTTTATTTTTCGCCGGGAAGATAAATAATAAAGCACTTTGTATTATATTGACCGATGCGGTCTTCTTAATAATGAGTATTATTCTTGGATTATATACGGTAATTTGCTGGCAGGATTATGTCAGATATACTTATTCTGTAGTGTTTTTTGCCGTGATTGCGGTAGGAATGAAGCATGCCGGTAGATTGTCGGCAGATAAGAAATGTTTCTATTGGTGTGCCATCGTTATTTCAATTCTGCAATTCGTTTCTACATTACTATTGACTAATTTGGTATTTGTAGCTTCCGTACCATTTTTATTGCTTGCGATGGTAGTATCATTTCTTCCGCTGGCAGACGCTTTTGGCCATGCAAATGCATCCAAATACATTAATTCAGTCATCAGAGTATGTGTGATTGCCGGTCTTATGGTGCTTATGTTCCGTAATGTATATATCATACGCCCTATGCAGGGAGATGTGAGCTCAATTCTTAATATTGGATCCGTTGTAAAGCAGGGGCCGGCAATTGGAATTATTTCGGAGTATATGGGACCCTATATTCAAAATGAGTCCATAAAAGAGTGGAAAACATATATTAAAGAAGGGCAGTCGGTTTATCTTATAGGTGGATCTTTGGATACTTTGGGGTATTTATATAGTGATACTGAAATTGCAGCTCCGTCACTGGTGCCGACGCCGGGCTATAATGAGGCTGTATTGGAATATTGGGAGACGAATCCTGATAAATATCCGGATGTGATTGTTGCATCATGTTGGTATGGTCAGTTAAATGCTGAATTAACGGAAGATAGTTGGATTATGCAATGGATTGAAGAAGAATATTGTCCGGCATATTATATTGACGGGAAATATTGGAGATACTATTTTAAAGAGTAGAAAACATTGGATTGGAATTAAGAAGTTAAAAATAGATTTAATATTTTCAAAAAAAGCAAGTAATATATTATTGGAGTTATATACGTGTATGGAAATGATATGGAAAGAAATCACCTATGATGAAAAAGAGACCTTTGAGCGATTTTATCAATATAAAACCAGCCGTGGTTGTGAATTGTCGTTTTCAAACAACTTTCTTTGGGTAGCCCATTACGGAACGAAATGGGGAATTGTTGAGGACTGCCTGGTTTTTTATAATCCGCACAGAGACAGTGTTTCGTTACCGATTGGCGAGAATCCTTATAAGGCGATAGAGGCACTTATAAAGCATTATGAAGATAACAATAAAATGTTTATGATGCATCTTGTAACAGAAGAGCAATTTGCGGATTTGGAGAAACGTTATCCCGGGAAGTTTAATATTGAATACATTCGTGATGTGGCGGATTATATTTACGAGGCTGAGAATCTTGGAACTTTAGCAGGTAAGAAACTTCATGCAAAAAGAAATCATATCAACCGATTTGTAGAGAATTATCCGGAATGGCAGTATGAAGAAATCTCGGATGATAACGTGGAAGATTGTCTTGCGATGGCGCAGAAGTGGCGCGAATTGAATAAGTGTGATGAAGATCCTGATAAAAAAGATGAGATTTGTGTGACAATCCAGGCATTGAAAAAACGTAAGGAAATTGGATTAACTGGCGGAGCAATCCGTACGAGGGACGGAATTGTGGCTTTTTCTTTGGGTGCACCCCTCACAGAGGATACTTTTGTTGTTCATATTGAGAAGGCTTTTGCAGATATTCAGGGGGCATACCCTATTATCAATAAGGAATTTGTGTTACATGCCGCTAAAGGATACAAATATATTAACCGTGAGGAGGATTTGGGTGAAGAAGGCTTGCGGAAGGCTAAAATGTCCTATAATCCGGCAATTTTATTGGAAAAGGGTAATGTTAGACTGAAGTAGTCAATATAACTAAAAAGTAAAAAAATATGAATTTTAAGAAAGTTTAGAATAATAAATCCGGCAGATTAAAAAAGTCTGCCGGATTTATATATGAGTAAGTGATAAACCGAAAGGACTTAACTGGTCGCGATGCTCGGTTTTGCTTAACTTACGATATTCTGTAGGGGTGCAATTAAAGTATTTTTTGAATAGCTTATTAAAATAGCTGGTATTATTAAAGCCAACAGAACTTGCAAGTTCTGAAATCGAAGTCATTTCACGATCGTTTTGAAGAATTTTATCCGCGGCTTGAAGAATGCGGTAACGCATTAAATATTCAAAGGGGGTAATATTTACGGCACGCTTGAAACAACGGCAACATTCGCTTTTGCTGACATGTATGGAATTTGCGATATTATCTAAGGTTATAGGTTCGGTATAGTGTTGTTGAATATAAAGAATTGCATCTTTTATTCGGGCTTCGTCAGGCGATAGTGTAGATTCGTTATTTCTTTTTGGCGTGTACAGCACGGAATTGCTGTTGTATTTTTTGAGAAAATGCACCCATAATTGACATAAATAACCCTTTGTAGTCAATTCATAGCCGAATTCTTGGGAAAAATTCACTTCCAAAATGTCATTTAAATAGGACAATGCGCTTCTTCCCCACATATCTTTACGGTCAAGAATAACATAACGATGATCGACTCCTTGAACGATAGGGTTTAAGTAACCACTTGCCAAAGGAGAAGTGTGGTCACTAAAAAGAAAGGTTGGTTGAAACAGTAAAGAAATCAGAATGCAATCCGGTCCGGGGACGGAGCGAATGGCATGGAACACATTGCAATTCAATACAATGGCCTGTCCTTCCTTTATAATTACTTTCTCATCGCCGATGGTGAATTCAGCAGAACCATTTTTTATCAGATTAATTTCCATTTCTTCGTGCCAGTGCCAGCGGACATAGCCCATATACATTTTACTGGGTTCCACATAGTATATACCCACAGGATAATTTGTATCGGTATGTGCTATTATTTTATGTATATTTTCTTCCGGTGCGGACATTGTGAACCTCCTCTTCTTTATCTTATACTTTACCAAGCAAAACATTAATTGACAAGATTTTTTTATTGACCTTGCAAATTACTGTAAATTAGATATAATATAACTAAATATGTCAATATGTTGTGTGTTATCGGAGGGGGCTAACACGAGATAAGGGGTTTTTATGGGTAATTTGAAACACTATTATGAGGCATTGAAGAACGGTGACGTGTTTTTTGACGAATATCGTAAATCGTCGTTGATTATGAATGCTGTGACAATTTTACATATTGTGTTTGCCATTTTTTTTTGGGCCACCGGCGTGACAATTATGGGTGTATATAATGTTGCCATTGTTGCAGCATATCAGGGCATTTTACTACTTATAAAAAAGAAGAGAATGTATCTGGCTTATGTCCTTACTTGTGTCGAAGTTGTAGTGCATGCTGTGCTTGCTACAATATTTGTTGGATTTTCCAGTGGATTTCAGGTATATTGTGTGGCTATGATTGCAGTTTCCTGCTATATCACCTTTGTGTGGGAATGCTTTAAAAAAGGAACAAGAGAAACAATATTATTTTCCTTGTTTTCGATGTTCGGCTATTTCATATGTTACGTACTTTCACTATATTGTGAGCCATTGGATGTGATTCCTGAAATTGCGCACACAATTATGTACATTATAAATGCTTTGCTTATGTTTATAATTATTTTCTGTTTTATGATGTTGTTGTTTTGGGATATCAATCATCGTAGTGACAGATTAGCAGCAAAGAATAGCCAGTTGGACGAAATGTCCAAGAAAGATCCGTTGACCAAGTTGTATAACAGACGTTATATGAATTATGAATTGAACCGCAGAATGTCCTATTTAATTGGAGAAGGACGTTTGTTTGGCTTGATAATGGCAGATATCGACAATTTTAAGAACATAAATGATACGTACGGTCATGATGCCGGAGATGATGTTTTAATTGCAGTTGCTAATGAATTTACTAAGGCTTTGCGTGGAGACGATTGCGTATGTCGCTGGGGCGGTGAAGAGTTTCTTGTAGTGATTAATGGTAACCATCAGGTTACCTCTGATGTTGCGGAGCGTATTCGCAAACGTATTGAAGATATGACGATTGAGACGAATGGTCATCAGATAAAAGTCACAATGACTTTTGGAGTCAGTGAATCGATTCCCGGTCTACGTATGGAACGTCTTATTCAAATCGCTGACGAACGTTTGTACAAAGGGAAACAAGGTGGAAAAAATTGTGTTATAAATGAATAATCCCTAATATGTTTGTATGCAAAGATCTATGTGTGAACGTATAAAAAGAATATCTGTGTAAAAAATAAAAGTACCGTCTTTTTGGACGGTGCTTTTTGCGTATATAATCATAAAAATGTAAAAATAAGAAATGGAATTCAGATGAAAAATCAAATTGTTTATCTAAAGGGCGAGAAGAGTATAAAGACAAAGAAAGAGAAAGTTTATTTGGGCGATGTTTTAAAAATAACCAGCAGCAATACAATGCTTGCGGATAAATTAAAAGTAGTTTTAATTTATGATTTTAAAAAAAGAAATGAATCAAGGAAAGGTATAAAAAACAAGAACAATCATAGCAGCCAAGCGAATGGTTCGCGTGCGGTAATCAGTCTGTTAAAAGTTATAGAGGTGATACACAAAGTTGCCGCAGATGTAGAAGTGGTTTCGTTGGGAGAAAATGATATAGTAATTGAATATATCGGAGATAAACAAGATAAACCTGTTGTAACGGCCTTTAAGATTTTTTTTGTATCTTTAGTCTGTTTTTTTGGAACGGCGTTTACAATTATGGCATTTCATAATGATATTGATGTCACTGGGCTTTTTGAAGAAATCTACGGATTGTTTGGCCGGAACTACAGTGGAGGAATTGGTCCTTTGGAACTTGGTTATTCTTTGGGGTTAGGAGTTGGAATTATAGTATTTTATAATCATCTTGGAAAACGAAGAATTACCAAAGATCCTACACCGCTTGAGGTTGAAATGCGAATTTATGAGGATGATGTAAATCAGACGTTGATTGATAATGCCGGGCGTGAAGGTGTTGAGGTAGATGTTTGATAAGAATAGCGGAACTTCGTAGCATTACGACATGAGCAATCGTGGGGAAGTGCTGGAAGAAATGTATGTAGGGAAGGCGTATATGTTGCTAAAATTTGGAATCGGTATTCTTGGTCTGTTTTGTGGGCTTATGGTGTCCGGTGGTGTTTTCACGGCGTTGCTGGCGTTGGGATTGGTGCCGAGATTTGCGGGGAAAACGCATACTGCTGACCATATTCTTACTTATGAAAGTGCTGTAATATGCGGATGCATAGCGGGCGGTCTGACCGAGGTTTTGCAAATGAAAGTGTTTTTACAAGAATTGTTTTACAATGCTATAAATGTAATTTTTACAAGCAATTTATGGATGTGGATTTCGGAATTTGGAATTTCTTCAGGCGGCTTTTTTGCGGGTTGTTTTGTGGGTTGTGTTGCGCTTGCGATAGCGGAAATGTTAGACAGTATACCGATTTTTGCAAGAAGAATCGGCTTTCGTAAGGGTGTAGGTGTAGCTGTCATTGTAGTGGCGATTGGAAAGGTAGTAGGCAGTTTGATGTACTTTGGATTGTGAGCTGTCGGATATTCTTGCGCAAATCCTGCTTTAATGATAAAATTATGTTAAAAATGTGCTTATTTTGAAGTGAAACGTTGTTTTTATAATATAGGATTTAAATGTGGAGTAGGCATGAGAGTGCAGGTTTTAGTTGCAGCGATGAATCAAACAGACCATTCCTTGCTTGAGAAATTGAATATTAAATCTGACGTTATCGTGGGAAATCAGTGCGACAGAGATGAAATTGAGCGTTTTGACTATAATGGTCATAGGGCTGTGTATCTTAATTTTACCGAAAAGGGCGTTGGTTTAAATCGTAACAATGCTTTGATGCGAGCCGACGGGGATGTATGCCTGTTTGCCGATGATGATATGACGTATGCGGATGACTATGTTGAGAAGGTAATGCAAGCCTTTGAGCAGAATCCGAAGGCGGATGTGATTGTGTTCAATTTGGATGAACCTTATGCGAAGGGTAAGAAGAGATATGTAATACCTAAAACGCAGAGATTGAATCGCTTGAACTATTTAAGATATGGGTGTGCGAGAATTGCTGTTCGTTTAAAGAGCATCAAGACAAATGCTATTTACTTTAATCAATGCTTTGGCGGTGGGACGGAACATGCAGCCGGAGAGGACAATCTTTTTTTGACGGCTTGTTTGGATAAGGGTCTTCGAATTGTGGCTGTCCCGGTCACAATTGCCACGCTTCTGGAAGATCGGGAATCCTCTTGGGGCAGAAAATATGACGAGAAGTACATAAGGGATTTGGGCTATTTGTACTATGCCATGTCCGGACGTTGGTGGAAACTGTTGTGCCTTCAGGCGGCAGTGCGGAAACGCAAAGTATATCAATGTTCACCTTGGAAAGCATATAGGATGGTGACTGATATTAAGAAATAGACTGAGTTCTTAAGGATAAAGTTGCGACATGAGTTGTTGCTATTGACATTGCTCAAAGGGAATTAGTATTTGAAAAAAATAAATGATGGAAATATAATATAAGTTGTACTGTGCGGAAATGTTTGCGAATACAGAAGGAATGTGTTAAGATACGATAAGTACGTTTGTTAAATACGTGGCTTTGGGAGGTAATTATGTTAAACGATAAATCCATTCTTATTACCGGAGGAACCGGAAGTTTTGGTAAGGCTTTTACCAAGTATGTTCTTGAGAATTATAATCCTAAGAAGATTATTATTTATTCCCGAGATGAGTTTAAGCAGTTCATTATGCAGAATGAATTCAAAGAGTATAAGTCCAAACTCCGTTTCTTTATTGGTGATGTTAGAGATAAAGAGCGTTTGATGCGTGCGTTTGAAGGTGTGGATTATGTAATTCATGCGGCAGCTATGAAACAGGTTCCGGCATGTGAGTATAACCCTTCGGAAGCGATTAAAACAAATATTGAAGGGGCACAGAATATTATTGATGCTGCGCTTGCAAGAAATGTGCAGAAGGTAGTGGCATTGTCTACAGATAAGGCAGTAAATCCCGTGAACCTTTACGGTGGCACTAAGTTGGTATCGGACAAGCTTTTTATTGCGGCTAATGCATATGCAGGCTCTAAAGATGTTTGTTTCTCGGTAGTGCGTTATGGTAATGTGGCAGGAAGCCGCGGTTCGGTTATTCCGTTCTTCCATAATATCATCAAGAATGGAGGTAAAGAACTTCCGATTACTGATTACAGAATGACTCGTTTTTGGATTAGCCTTCAGCAAGGTGTAGAGCTTGTTATTAAGGCGTTGGAAGAAGCGAAGGGCGGCGAAACCTTTATATCTAAGATTCCTTCTTTCAAGATTACCGATCTTGCACAGGCTATGTTGCCCGGTTGTGAAATGCCGGAAGTTGGGATCCGTGAAGGCGAGAAACTTCATGAAATCATGGTGACGGTAGAAGACTCTATGAATACTTTCGAGTATGATAAGCATTTCATTATCTATCCTCAGATGGTATGGGATGACAAGAAACGTGTTGTACCCACCGGTAAGCGCGTGGCAGACGGTTTTTCATACAGTTCGGACAATAATACGGAGTGGCTGACTGTAGACCAAATCAAAGAATTGATTAAAACGGTGGATTTAGAAAAATAAATAAAAAATTTGGAAGCGGGAGAAGAGTGACTTCTCCTGCTTTTTTGTGTAATAATGTAAGGTGAGTTTAGCGTATAAAACCTAAGAAAACTTCAAACAATATAAAAAAATATTGTTGAGGTGACATATGGAGACTAAATCAGGACAGCAAATATATCAGGAATATGTGGAGCAAATTACACCGAAAGCAAATCTGGGCGGACGACTTGTGAAAGCTTTCGTAATTGGTGGGCTTATCTGTACTATCGGACAGGTTATTACAGAGTTGCTACAGAATGCGGCAGGACTTGAACAGGAGGATGCATCTGCATATTGTACGTTAATTCTTGTCTTTACCAGTGTGGTACTGACAGGGCTTGGAATATACCGAAAGATTGTTAACTATGCGGGGGCAGGAGCACTTGTGCCAATTACCGGTTTTGCCAATTCGGTAGCCTCTACTGCAATTGAGTATAAGTTCGAAGGGCAGGTGTTCGGAATCGGGTGCAAGATTTTTACGATTGCCGGTCCTGTAATCTTGTATGGAGTGTTGTCAAGTTGGGTGTTGGGAGTGATTTATTGGCTTGTAAAGTTAATATAAAAGAAGTATGTTTAAAAAGTAACAGAAAAATCTATTTAAAACGAAAAATGTAGTGCGTTGTAGCAAACAGCCATTGTTTTTCGACAAAATATACAAATTGACAAAATGACACATTTTTTGAGAGAAAAACCACGATATTTTGTTATAAAATAGCTATAAAAGTCTTGTGTACCACAATATAAAGTGCTACACATATGTTATGTATGTGCTGAGTGTCGCACGGTAACGAAAAGACGTAGGAAAGAAGACGGATATGTTTAAAAAAAGTAGTTATTCGAATGTGATTTTACATGATGTACATTGCCATATTATGTATGGTGTGGATGATGATGCCAAGGATAAAGAACAGTCTGCCAGAATGTTGGAGATTGCATACAATGAAGGTATCCGCAATAGTATTCTTACACCACATTACAGACATCCGTACGAGGAAGAAGAGAAAGAAATCATCCCAACTATGCAGGATATTTAGATGCAAAAAAGACACGGACTGTTGAAGATATGGATGAAATTTTCTCTATGATGGAGGATGCGAAGAGATTTATATACGATAAGAATTATATCGAAGAACTATATATTAAGTATTTAGCCACAGAGGAAGTGCAATGTGCTCATCTGGCTGAACTGAAATCTGAAATACAAGGAAAAGAGATTTTGGTTATTGCACCAGGAAGAAGTTCGATTAGTGAAAAGGATAAAGTGATTAAATGCGCAAATCGAGAGACTGTTGTTGTTATTTCCATTAACTTTGAATATACAGAGTGCGAGACTGATTACATTTTCCTCAGCAATTTGCGCAGATATCGTGAATTAGATAGTAATAAATGTAGAAAGTGTATTGTGACATCTAATATTCCTTCAAGTGATGTTTATTTGCAGACACAATATAAGGAGTTGTTAAATACGTATGAATCTGTTGAAGATAACGCTGGAATGATGCTTATTAAGTATTTAATTAAGCTTGGTGCAGAAAAAATTTTAATTGCAGGTTTAGATGGATATTCTATCGATCCAACGCAAAATTTTGCTGATAATAAAATGAATTTTTATGCGCAAAAGGCTACTTTTGAAGCGATGAATAGAGGCCTAAATGCTGCGGTGGCAGATTTTTCTAAAGAAATCGATATAGAATATGTAACTACCCCTAAATATATTACTGTATTGTAAGAAAATTTGTTAATTTATTATTGAAGTATTTGGGGAGGAAATATGAGAAAAATTAGATATCTTGTAATGGATGTTGACGGGACATTAACTGATGGCAAAATCTATATGGGTGCTAATGGTGAAGTGTGTAAGGCCTTTAATATAAAAGATGGCTGTGGGATACATGATATTGCGATACCACATGGACTTGTTCCGGTAATAATTACAGGGCGAACATCTGATATTGTATTAAACAGATGTAAAGAATTGGGTATTACAGAGGTATATCAGGGCGTAACAAATAAAATAGAGATATTGAAAAAAATCACGTGCGATTTGTCCATTGTAGCGTATATTGGTGATGATATAAATGATCTGTCATGTATGCAACCAATAAAAGAAGCTAACGGCATTGTTGTATGCCCTAAAGATGCTGATAAAGCCGTTATGGCACTTGCTGATTATGTAGCGGAACATAATGGTGGTGAGGGCGCTGTTAGAGATTTCATTGAATGGATGATTAAAGATGAGTAGATATTGTAAGTGATTTTAAAGAAAATATCTTGCTCCATCAAAATCAAAATGATATATTGATTGATATAATATTAGGTAGGCGACTTCAGGGCGACTACTGTTTTTTGTCCAATATGCAAAATTTTTATAGATGTTTTTGGGATTAAAAATTAGCTACTAAAACAGACAAAGTATCACATCTATTATTTATAATAAGTATATTATTGTTTCCTACCAATATTATGCTATAATACCTATAGCAATAAACTTAAATCGAGGACTTCATAAGACTATGAACAAGTTAGTTATTACAAAAAGAAAATACAAAATCGCTGTGGCCGGTACAGGCTATGTAGGTCTGTCACTTGCTGTATTATTAGCCCAGCATCATACTGTTTATGCAGTGGACATCGTTCCTGATAAAGTAGCAAAGATTAATGCCAAGCAATCACCCATACAGGACGACTACATCGAGAAATATTTGGCAGAGAAGGACTTGGACTTAACGGCTACCTTAGATGCCAAAGCAGCCTACTCAGATGCAGATTATGTTGTAATTGCGGCTCCTACCAACTACGATTCGGAGAAGAATTATTTCGACACCTCTGCAGTAGAGGCCGTGATTGATACAGTAATGAAGTATGCACCGGATGCAATTATGGTGATTAAGTCAACCATACCCGTAGGATATACGGAATCCATCCGTGGCAAGACGGGCAGTAACAATATTATGTTCAGTCCGGAATTCTTAAGAGAGTCCAAAGCCTTATATGATAATCTCTATCCTTCCAGAATCATTGTAGGTACCGATATGGAAGATAACAGACTGGTTGAGGCTGCGCATACTTTTGCGGAATTATTGCAGGAGGGAGCATTGAAGGAGGATATCGATACGCTGTTTATGGGATTTACGGAGGCGGAAGCGGTTAAGTTATTCGCCAATACCTACCTTGCTCTCCGCGTGTCTTATTTTAACGAATTGGATACTTATGCGGAGTTAAAAGGCTTGAATACACAGCAGATTATAGATGGTGTATGTTTAGACCCAAGAATCGGTCAGCATTACAACAATCCTTCTTTTGGCTATGGTGGATATTGCCTTCCGAAGGATACGAAGCAGTTGTTGGCAAACTATAGTGATGTACCCGAGAATTTAATCGGAGCCATTGTGGAATCCAATCGTACCCGTAAGGATTTTATTGCAGATCAGGTATTAAAGATGGCGGGATATTATGGTTATTCTCATGCGGGTCAGTATGATGTTTCTGCAGAGAAGGAATGCGTCATCGGTGTATATCGTTTGACCATGAAGAGTAATTCAGACAACTTCCGTCAAAGCAGTATTCAGGGCGTTATGAAGCGTATTAAGGCCAAAGGCGCTACCGTAATTGTGTACGAGCCTACCTTAGAAGGCGGAAGTACCTTCTTTGGAAGTAAGGTAGTAAATGATTTGGAGGCTTTTAAGTCACAGGCGCAGGCGATTATTGCCAATCGTTATGACAGTTGTTTGGATGATGTGGCCGAGAAAGTATATACAAGAGATATTTTTAAGAGGGATTAAGTTTTTCGTCACATTTACCAATTGTGTTTTATATTATTTGGTTTTACAATTCATATACAAAGCATATTTCTTTTAGGATAAAGCTTGAGGGGGCGCTCAAGCTTTATTCCAATCATAGGCCTCGTTGCCGTCTGACCTTTTCATAGGGTGTTCTAAAGAATCCATGCTTTAAATTTCATTTTGACAACATAAGCAGGGATGATAGAAGGCCCTGCGGAATTTGTTTTGGATATTTTATTTTGCTTTTTACCACTTGATAATATATGATTATCACACAGGCTTTGTTCCTCATATCTTTCGAGGACACATCTTATGAACAAATCTAAATCATTACAGGATCTCAACCTGATAGATTCATTTTTATTCAGTGCATCCACTGAGAATCCACAAGACGCAGAATTAATAGCGAAGTTAATTATTGAACGTGCCACCGGGCGTAGGATTAAAAAGGTTCTGTTACGCCGGAGAAGCAGTTGTCGGGCGTTGATATTATGCGCCACGGTATTCGTATGGATTTATGTATTATGGAATACGAGGATGATAACGTAGCCGGAGTGTATGATATTGAGCCCAACCGCTATAAGGTGAAGGAATTACCGAGACGTAGCCGATATTATCAGGCACTGACGGATGCGAAACTTTTAGAACCGGGCCGGGAATATAAGCATTTGCCGGAGTATGTTTCTATCTGGATACTACCAGAAGACCCCTTTGGTGCTAATCGAATGTTATACACTGTGCGTAATAAAGTGGAGGAAGTGAGTGGCGCATATTTTGAAGATGGCGTCACAAAGTTATTTTTATATGCGTATGGAGAAATAGGAGGATGTGAAGAACTTAGGAGTTTGCTTAAGTACTTCGTGAAGTCGGACGCTGCCAACGCAACAGACGAGGAACTTGAGGAAATACATAAGATTGTAACAAGCATAAAGGAGAATGCGGAAAGGAGGAACCGATATATGACATTGCATGAAATGATACAATTCGAGAAAGAAGAAAGTTTCGATGAAAGATATGACGAAGGCGTAGCTTTTGGAGAAACTCGTGGAATTGAACAAGGAATTAATACCGGAATTATCATTTATATCAGTTCCCTTCGGGAGTTTAATATACGAGAGGAGCAGATACTGGGTTCTGTGATACAGAATTTCGGTATTTCCGAAGAGAAGGCTATGGAGTTAATAGCACAATGTAACTGTTAACTAATTTCTATCAAGAGGAACAAAAACTGTTAGAATATGTAAATGAAGATGGTGGAATAAAGCGTATTATAATTTTGCCATAATATAATATTGTTTCAATATCGCATTATGGTATAATGGCACTAAAATATCAATTTGAGGTATTTATAATACTATGGACAAGTCTGTTAGGAATCAAATAAGAAACTATATTTTCTTAGCTCTTACAATTGCATGGATGATTGTAATATTTATATTTTCCAATAGTCCCGGCGATGAATCCGGTGAGACCAGTTGCGGAGTAGGGAGATTGTTTTGCAAGATTTTCGTCCCCGGATATGAGGTGCATCAGCTGTTTGTGCCGGGAAGAGAAGGCGCATTGAAGGATGTTTTGCTTGATAGTACCGGTGCATTTGCCGGTGTATTGCTGGGACTTTTGATTGTTCGGCTAATAGCTCGTTTACGTTGACACCATCATTTCATTTTGCTATTATCTATACTAGGATTATTCTGTCCTACAATAGCAAATAAAGGTTGATATAATCAATGAAAATCTTAGAATATCCATTTGATTCGGAATACATTTTAAAAAAGAAAAAGAGCCTTCGTAAGGAACTTATGAAGGCTGATTTGTATGACGTGGAACACCGTATTCCGGTGAAGATTGCAGTGCTTGGTGGTTCGACCACCCATGACATTGTGACCACACTGGAGTTGTTTCTCCTTAACGCAGGCATTGCACCTGTCTTTTATGAGTCAGAGTATGCCATGTATTGGCAGGATGTAATGTTTGACAATCCTGAGCTTGTGGAGTTTGCACCGGATTTGATTTTTATACATACATCATTCCGTAACATCAAGGGTCTTCCTACGGTACGAAATACCAAAGAAGAGGTGGATGTACTCTTAGAGCAGACAGTTCAGCATTACGAAGCAATGTGGAATCGTATTGAAGAGAAGTACCATTGTCCCGTGATTCAGAATAACTTTGAAGCTCCCTTTTATCGCCTGTTAGGGAACAAGGATGTCGTTGACTATCGCGGTGCAGGGAATTTCGTGCATAGATTGAATGAGAAGTTTTATGAATACGCGCAGTGCCATAATAACTTTTATATCAATGATATTAATTATATGGCGGCTTGCTATGGTTTGCAGAAGTGGTCGGACCCTTTCTACTGGCATATGTACAAGTATGCCGTGGCTGTGCCTGCGATTCCGGAGTTTGCTTATAATCTTGCCAATATCATTAAGGCGATTTATGGCAAGAACAAGAAAGCATTGGTACTGGATTTGGATAATACGCTTTGGGGCGGTATTGTGGGGGATGACGGAGCGGACGGCATTGAAATCGGCCAGGAGACTTCTGTGGCGCAGTTATACAGTGAATTCCAGTCTTATATCAGAGCCCACAAGGATTTGGGTGTTGTGCTGACTGTAAATTCCAAGAATGAAGAAGAGAATGCCCTGTCCGGCTTAAATCGTCCGGACAGTGTATTGCGACCGGATGATTTTGTGGTGATCAAGGCAAATTGGGAGCCGAAGGATCGGAATCTTATGGCTATTGCCGAGGAGTTGAATTTAGGCGCGGACAGTATGGTCTTCGTGGATGATAATCCGGCGGAACGTCATATTGTAAGTGAAATGGTCAAGGGAGCGGCAGTGCCCGAGATCGGTGCACCTGAGCAGTATATACAACGCATTGACAGAGGTGGTTATTTCGAAGTAATCAACCTTTCGGAAGATGATTTGAAACGTAATGAAATGTATATGGAGAATGCGAAACGAAACCGTTTGCAGGCAAGTTTTGCGGACTATACGGAGTATTTGCTGTCACTTGAGATGAAGGCAGAGATTATGCCTTTTAGCCCGGTTTATATGTCGCGTATTGCGCAGCTTACCAATAAGAGCAATCAGTTTAATTTAACGACCAAGCGTTGCAGCCAGGCAGAGCTTGAGGCGTGGGCGGCAGATGAGAATTATATTACGCTGTACGGCAAATTAGAGGATAAGTTTGGCGATAACGGTGTGGTATCCGTTGTATTCGGCCACATGGACGAGGTTGACAAGTCGGTGTTACACATTGATTTATGGCTGATGAGTTGCCGCGTATTAAAACGTGATATGGAATTTGCAATGATGGATGCACTTGCAAAGAAGTGTCAGGAGCGTCACGTAAGCAGTATTTACGGCTACTATTATCCTACCGCCAAGAATAAAATGGTGAAAGACTTCTACAGACTCCAGGGCTTTGAGAAGATTTCGGAAGACGAAGTAGGCAATACGGTCTGGAAATTTGATTTGGCAGCAGGATATGACGTGAAGAATAAAGTAATTGCGGTGAATGAGAAATAAAGAGCATTGCCGGAAAAGAAGAGAATTAATAAATATAATGCAAGGAGATATAACAATGACCAGAGAAGAAGTGTTTGAGCGCTTAAATGAAGTGTTTAGAGAGTTTTTTGATGATGAAGACATCTGTGTGACAGAGGAAACCACAGCGGATGATATTGAGGACTGGGATTCTTTTGAGCACATTAATTTGATTGTTGCGGTAGAAGATGAATTCGGTATGAAGTTCCCTATGGGTAAAGTGGTTACTATGAAAAACGTAGGGGAAATGGCAGATATTATTTTGGAATTGGCATAAAACGGTGGTAGCGTAAAATGAACTTGGTGAGTTTTGCTTTTTTTGCCTTTTTGCTGGTGAGCTTAGTTGTGTATTATCTGGCAGGGCAGAAATTACAAAAGTACATATTGCTTGGAAGTACGCTGGTATTCTTCATCAGTGCTTCAGGTTCCAAGGCTTTGCCGCTGACCTCGATTCTGGCAGCTGTGATTCTGGTTACCTACTTTGGTGCAAGGGTGATTGAGTCCAAACAGGGCAAGAGACGAACGGTTTGCACTGTTGTTGTAATCAGTGTGCTGGTATGGAATTTGTTCCTGCTAAAATACGTCTACAACATTGCCGAGCTCTTCAACGAAGCCTTTCGTATCGGTGTTGAGATTTCGTTCTTAAAGTTGGCAGCGCCCATCGGTATTTCGTATTTTACCTTATCGGCCATTGGCTATCTGATGGAAGTCTACTGGGGGAATTTCCCGGCAGAGAAGAACTTCTGCGTAGTGGCTGATTTTGTGAGCTTTTTTCCTCAGATTATCTCGGGACCGATTTCCAGATTTGCGGAAATGAGAGAGCAGTTTACAAAGAAACAGCCGTTGGTATATGAGAACATATCTTACGGCGTTATGCGTATGATTTGGGGATATTTCAAGAAGCTTGTTATTGCGGACCGAATGGCTCTTGTGGTACAGGCGGTGTACGGCAATTACAACGAGCGTGCGGGCCTTGCAATTCTCTTTGCTATGGGTTGCTATGCAATTCAGTTGTATACCGATTTCTCGGGGTGTATGGAC
>CAZQBM010000017.1:0-41059 GCA_964591945.1 uncultured Lachnospiraceae bacterium
CCTCTATGTTCATATTGCAATTCCCCTTCACATCATATCTTTTGCAATTCTACACATCCATCTCTAACTCAACCGGACAATGGTCGGAACCCATAATATCCGTATGAATCTTCGCGTCTTTTAACTTGTCCTTCAAGGCACCTGACACGATAAAATAGTCAATACGCCAGCCTGCGTTCTTGGCTCTTGCGCTGAAGCGGTAAGACCACCAGGAATAAATATTCTCCATATCCGGATAAAAGAATCGGAATGTATCAATAAAACCATTCTCCAGAACCGTGCTGAATTTGCCACGCTCTTCATCAGTAAAACCGGCATTTTTGCGGTTGGTTTTGGGGTTCTTTAAGTCGATTTCCTTGTGGGCCACGTTCAAGTCACCGCAGTACACCACAGGCTTGCTCTCTTCCAGCTTCTTAATATAAGCAAGGAAATCATCCTCCCAACGCATACGGTAATCCAAACGGGCAAGACCGTCCTGTGAGTTGGGCACATACACCGTAATCATATAGAAGTTCTCATATTCTAAGGTAATCACGCGACCTTCATGGTCGTGCTCCTCCACGCCGATGCCGTAACTTACGCTAATCGGTTTATGCTTGGTAAAAATCGCGGTTCCCGAATATCCTTTCTTCTCCGCATAATTCCAATACTGCTCGTAACCCGGCAAATCCAGTTCAATCTGCCCCTCCTGCAATTTGGTCTCCTGCAAGCAGAAGAAGTCCGCATCTATTTCATTGAAGAAATCCATAAAACCCTTTTCACGGCAGGCTCTGATGCCGTTTACGTTCCATGATATAAATTTCATATTTTGTCCTCGCTCAATCAGTTATTTTAATTATCTTACTTTTACCTAAAGTGGATTTATAAATTTTAATTATATTTCCTTATCCATCTTACTGTTTTTTCAGGTAAAAGACAATCAAAAAGTCCCAATTTTTATATTTGTGGTAAAAACTTCCGGTTCTTGTGTGGAGTATTATAAATTCCATAAAGAACCGTTTTGAAAACGTCGGTACTTAACGACCAAACGAAATTCTTTCGTTTGGTGAGTTTAGTACCCGTTACGTTTTCAACCGAGCGAAAGCGCGTTCTGTTGGAATTATAATACTACACACAGCTCCCGCCATCTCTCCCACACAAATATAAAAATTGGGACTTATCAATTACTTTTTAAACTCCACATCCTTATTTAAGAAATGCTGTAATTTCTCGCTCTTTGGATGCTCAAATACTTCCTCCGGCGTACCCATTTCTTCAATAACGCCATCTGCTACAAAAATCACTTTTGTCGCCACTCTTCTTGCAAACTCCATTTCATGGGTTACCACAATCATAGTACTGTCGGAAGATTTTAAACCTTCGATTACTTTTAATACTTCACCCGTAAGCTCGGGATCTAACGCACTTGTGGGCTCGTCAAAGCAAAGAATGTCGGGATTAAGAATCAATGCTCTTGCAATCGCCACACGCTGCTGCTGACCGCCGGACAACTCGCAAGGGTAAGCATCCTTTTTGTCAGCAAGACCTACTCTGTCCAGAAGTGCCAGAGCCTGTCTCTCGATTTCTTCAAAGGCAAGGCGCTTCTCTACCCTGCTGCCACCGTTCTTTTTGATGCGTTCCGCTTCCAGAAGCTCTGCCGCCAAAGTCAGATTGCGCAGTACATTGTACTGTGGGAACAAATTAAACTGCTGGAATACCAGACCGAAATGCAAGCGGTTCTGGCGAAGCTGCGACTCGCTTAAATTCCCTGCTGTTTCCGCATCATAAATCACCTTATCATTTACCATTATGGTTCCCGCATCCGGCGTCACCAACTGATTTAAGCATCGAAGAAGTGTGGTTTTACCGCCGCCCGAAGACCCGATAATTGCCAAGACCTCTCCCTTATCCAGGGAAAAGGAAATTCCTTTCAATACTTCTTCTTTGCCGTATATTTTACGAATATTATCAACCTGTAACAAAGCCATTTTCCATACCTGCCTTTCTCTTTACTAACCTGCGTAATAGTTTAACTTCTTCTCAATCTTGTTGAAGAGAATGGTCAAAACACCCGTAAAGAGCAGGTAAAATGCACCGATGTAGAAGATAGGCCAGATAATTGCATGCAAGCCTACAATGTCCTGCGCCGCTTTCAAAAGTTCCACTACGGAAACTACGCGGGCAAGGGAAGTATCTTTTACAAGGGTAATGATTTCATTGCCCATAGGGGGCAGAATTCTTTTGATTACCTGGAACAATACTACGCGGAAGAAAATCTGCGTCTTGGTCATACCAAGCACCTGTCCTGCCTCGTACTGTCCGGCGGGAATACTCTCGATACCGCCTCTGTATATCTCAGAAAAATATGCCGCATAGTTCACGATAAAAGCTACCACAACCGCAGGAAAACGGTCTAAGCCCTGAACTCCGAAAATAAGTCCCGGTCCGTAGAATACCAGAATAACCTGTAACATCAAAGGCGTTCCTCGGATAATCCACACAATGCCCCTTGTCAGATAGCGCAAGGGCTTAAACTTGGACATGGATCCAAAGGCAATCACAAGACCCAAAGGCAGTGCACCAAGCAATGTAATAAAAAACAGGATTAAGGTAATTTTAAAACCGTCCAACAATTGTAATGTAACTTCTAAAAAACTCATATATACTCCTTCTCTTTTGAGAAAATCAAGAGGTAATGCACCTTTGGCACATACCACTTCCTATCTTACCTTATAATACAGAAAAAGGGCAAGCAAACTTGCCCTTATCTTTCATAAATTTTATCTAAAATCTTAGTAAACTACGTTTACACCGTACTTTTCACCAAGTTCCTGCATTGTGCCGTCTGCCATAAGTTCAGCAATTGCATTGTTAATCTTCTCTAAAGTCTGTGCATCTTCCAAACGTAAGCCGATTGCATATTCTTCCTTAGCAAGCTCGATGCCTTCTACTACCATAAGATCGCTATAGTCAGTATCTTCTGTGATTACGGCTCTTGCAAGTACCCAGTCAAGTACGCAGGCTTCACATGTACCGGACTTAACTTCAAGAAGACCGTCTTTCTGTGCAGATACGCCTACGAATTCGTTGGTAGAAAGAGTTGCATCATCTTCGATTGCGCTCTGTCCTGCAGAACCGCTTTCAGCACAGATTGTAATATCTGTAAAATCTTCGATTGCCTTGTATGTATCCGCATTATCCTTGTTGATTACAACAACCTGCATATTTTCTACATAAGAAGTAGAGAATGCCATATCTTCTTTTCTTTCTTCAGTAACGGTAAGACCGTTCCAGATGCAGTCGATTGACTTAGACTGTAATTCGAATTCCTTCTGGTCCCATTCGATTACCTGGAAAACAGGTTCTACGCCAAGCTTTTCACAAACAGCTTCAGCGAATTCGGTATCAAAACCGGTTAAGTTTCCTTCTTCATCATAGTAGTTCATAGGTTCGTAAAGGGTAATACCGATTACAAGAGTACCCTTATCTTCAATGTAAGCCCAGTCTTCTTTCTGTGAAGAACAGCCTGCCAACAAAGTAACCATCATTAAAGTTGCCAATAAAACCGAAACAATTTTCTTCATTTTTCCTCCATCCCGGATTATAACATCCGTATTAATTATACTTTCTTCTAGTAAAGCACTAACATACTAGCATGTAAAATCTGTCTTTGTCAACCGGATTCAGGTCTGTAACTACATTATTTCTTTAAATATAAAATGCTGTACGGATTATTTTATCTTTCGTAATGAAAAATATCCGTACAGCATCCATTATATATTCAACAATAATTATGAATTCAGATATGCTACCTGCTCTTCGGTTAAGACATCGATAGATTTTCCTAAGAAGGCAAGTTTTCTTGCCGCTACGTTGTTATCTACTTCCTTGGGAACATCGATTAACTTGGTATTTAATTCGTTCGCATGCTCTACAAGATATTTCGCAGACAATGCCTGAATTGCAAAGCTCATATCCATAATTTCAGCGGGATGTCCGTCGCCTGCTGCCAGATTTACAAGACGGCCTTCGGCAAGGATAAAAATCCACTGACCGGTAGGAAGCTTATATCCCATAATGTTTTTACGCATTTCTTTCTTCTCTACGGCGATTTCTTTTAATCTTGCCATATCAATTTCACAGTCGAAGTGTCCTGCGTTGCAAAGGATTGCACCATCTTTCATTACCGCGAAGTCGCTCTCGTCAATAACCTTGTTGCATCCGGTTACGGTTACAAAGAAGTCGCCCAATTTAGCCGCTTCGTTCATAGGCATCACTTCAAATCCGTCCATAACCGCTTCAATTGCCTTAATCGGGTCGATTTCGGTTACGATAACCTTAGCGCCCAGGCCTTTGGCACGCATCGCAGTACCTTTACCGCACCAGCCATAACCTGCAACAACAACGGTTTTACCTGCTACAATTAAGTTCGTGGTACGATTGATGCCGTCCCATACAGACTGTCCTGTGCCGTAACGGTTATCAAATAAATGCTTACAATCAGCGTTATTCACTTTTACCATGGGGAACATAAGCTCACCTGCAGCATCCATTGCTTCCAAACGGATAATACCTGTTGTGGTTTCCTCGCATCCGCCGATTACGTTAGGAATCAAATCGCGGAATTCCGTATGCATCATATGTACCAAATCGCCACCGTCATCGATGATGATATTGGGGCCTACTTCCAATACCTTGCGGATGTGATGATTGTATTCTTCCTCGGTTGCATCATACCATGCATGTACTTCAAGGCCTGCCGCAACCAGCGCTGCCGCTACGTCATCCTGTGTGGACAAAGGGTTAGAACCGGTTACATACATTTCGGCACCGCCTGCTGCCAAAACCTTGCAAAGATATGCGGTCTTTGCTTCCAAATGCACGGAAAGCGCTACCTTCTTACCCGCGAAAGGCTTCGTCTTAGAGAATTCCTCCTCCAACATTCTTAAAAGGTCACAATTTCTCTTAACCCACTCTATTTTACGTTCGCCGCTCTCGGCCAAGTTAATGTCTCTGATTTCGCTGTTCATATTTTTCTCCTTTTAAAAGATTGTCTGCCTGAAAACTCTTCCTTTCGGACTTTTTCATTATATATGAAAATAAGACAGGCTTGCAAGCCAAAATGCGAAACTCTTTGTCACTCCTTCACCTCTTCATAAATTTCCCGAATCAGAAACAGACTGATCGGCCCCAGCACGATACCGCCTACGCTAAAAAAGTGAAGTCCGAAGAATACCGACAACAAAACAAAAATCGGATACACATTCATTTTATCCCCGATTAATTTCGGCTCCAGAATCTGACGAAGAAACACACAAATGCCGTATACCAGAAGGCAGCCCACGCCTTGCCAAAGCTTTCCCTGTACAATTTGAAAAATTGCAATAGGAAGCAGAACAATTCCGCTCCCTACAAAAGGAAGCATATCCAGAACCCCTGTCAGAAATCCCCACAAATACCAGCGTCCCGTCCCACAGGCAAAAAGTCCTGCCATTGCCACTGCAGATACGCACAGCACAATGATTAACTGCGCTTTTACATATATTTTAAGGAGAGTAAGGATTTTGCGGCTCATCAGGCGTATCTTCTCAAAAGCCGCATTTTTCGACAACTGCTTCTTGATACGGTCATAATCCTTCGTCAGCAAAATAATCGCAATCACGGTCACCACAAGAAAAAAGATTCCTTCCGCCACGGCTCCCGCATAGGAATAAGAGGCATCGAGTGCCTTAGGCGCAAAGTTACTTTTAATACTGACTATCATATTCTCCGTACCTTCCACTACCCGCTGCTGTAACTGTTTTGAATCCAGATGCATTTTATCACCGATAAAATCACAGCAGGTATCCAGGGCCGTTATACAGCAGTCCTTAAGATAATCACTGTTCTCGCGAAAATCTCCCACCATATCCATTCCGCGACAAAACACAAACCAGCCTGCCAGTATAAGAATAACCGCCAGAACCGCCAATAAAACACCGGCCAGAATCCCCTCGGGGATTTTAATCTTCTGATGAAGCTTTTTCAGAACAGGAAGAAAGATGAGCACAAAAAGAAACGCCAGTACAAAAGGCGCAAGAAACGGCAATACATAACGGAAAAACAGCAAAGTCCCCGCTGTAATCACTGCAAGCTTTACAATATTCTTTTTCCACAATGCAATCAAAAAACCCATACTTCACCTCTTTGGAAACGTCTTAGAACCGTTGCACATCGCTTTACAAGTGAAAATCGTTTCCTTACAAGTTAGTATGAGTTATTTTTCGTAATTTAACCTTCGTCTGCTCTGTTTCTTATGAAATTTTATTTTGAATTCAGATACCCGCCTAAAACACCTGCGGTGCCGTAAAAGTCACCTTCTCTCCCGTTTTGGGATGGATAAAAGTTAGCTGATATGCGCAGAGTTTAAGTCCTTTGCCAATTTGCGCGGACAGCTCTTTCGACGCCTCACTTCCGTACTTTGTGTCCCCAAGAATCGCATGCCCTGCATAAGAAAGCTGTACGCGTATCTGGTGATGACGCCCTGTATAAAGTTTAATCTCAAGCTCCGAATAACTTTGTCCTTCCAAAGACTGCTCGTGCAATACCGTGTATGCAAGCTTTGCCTTTTTACCAAGTCCTGCGTCCTTGCTTCCCGGCAAAACAACTCTTGATGTATTACTTTTCGCATCTTTGTATAAAATATCCTCTAAAACACCCTCTTTGGCATCTTCAAAGGTGCCATAAACCAAGGCTCTGTAGATTTTTTCAGCCCTGCCGTCCTGTACCTGGGCAGAAAGTGACGCCGCAGCTGTCTTATTCTTCGCAAAGACCAAAACGCCGCTGACCGGCTGGTCCAAACGATGCACTACCGCCACATAAGACTCCTTCCCGCCGGCCGGCCTATTGTGTGCACCTCCGCCGGCAAGATAATTTTTTAACTCACTTACCATATCCTGCTGCGCAATCCCTGCAGTCTGTACCGCAATTCCCGCAGGTTTATAGCATACGATTATGTCATTATCTTCATATAAAATCTGTGTTTTCATAAAACTCCTTCTTTGCAGTCGGCATTTTTTACGTTTTTATATTATCATATTCTATGGAATTTTGCATTTGGAATGTTTTTAAGTTGAAGTAAAATAGCCGATATGTTACACTTTTAGTCAGTTGGAGGCTTACAATGAAGCAAGAAAAAACACAAAGAGAGAACCTGATTTTAATCGTCGGAATTCTGATTTTAACAGGCCTGATCTCCTATTTTCACTATAAAATTCCATTTATGATGGATGATATGTGGTATTCTACCAACCTTGCAACGGACAAACCTTTACAAAACTTTGGTGACATTATCGAAAGTCAGGTTTGGCATTTCCTGCACTGGGGCGGTCGAAACATTACCCACGGCATTCTTCAGCTTACCCTTATGGCAGGCGATACGATTGCCAATATCATCAACGTAATAATGACTCTGCTCCTTGGCTGGCTGATTTGCGTTCTGGCAGGACAGAAGAAACCTTTGTGGATGTTTTTATCCCTATCTATGATGATTGCCTGCAATCCCAACATTCGAATGAGTATGTTTTGGCAGGCGGGTTGCGCAAATTACGTGTATTCTACGGCTTGGATCCTGTTCTTCTTATGGGTTTATTTAAGAGAAACCGGAGAAAATGAAGCACGCAAACTCCCCTTAACCATCGTTTGGATGTTTCCCCTGGGACTTATGACCGGATGGAGTAACGAAAATATGGGGCCCGCAAGCTTCTGTATTGCGATTGCCGTAATGATTTTTTTATGGAAGTTCCGCAAGCGTAAACTTTCCGCCTGGATGTTTACCGGCGCGGTATCCTCTTTGATTGGTTGCGGATTTGTTATTCTTGCGCCTGGAAATTTTGCCCGTTCATCAGCCTTACCGGATGTAGGAATTATACAAACTCTTTACGAGCGCCTTGTTAATATGCTTCGTGCCGGCGGGGATTTTCTTTTCCCTTCTGCCGCTTTACTGGCTTTGGTCTTAGTTTTTTACGTGGGCATTTTAAAAGAGAAGTTAAAACCTTTTCAGTGGTTTCTTCTTGCACACACCATATTATCTTACGGTGCCATGATGCTTTCGCCCCATTATCCTGACCGTGCAACCTTCGGTACTATGTGCGTCTGCATCACACTGGCTATTTCTATGCTTGGACAGGCTTTAACCCGTAAAAAAGACTATAATCGCTATTTTATCGTCATAGCCGCCTGCTTTTTCTTTTATGCGGTTTGGATGCTGATTTATTCCATAAATACACTTTCTTTATCCTAAAATGATTTGCTTTTGAAAGGAGCCATCATGTTAAAAAAACTCTTTGATTCCAACTTTGTCTACTACATTCCTATTTGGATTGTGCTTTCAATCCTTGGTAGCGCAGGAAGTTTTTATCTGATTGATTTGACATACGCAACCCTGTTCCGCTCATCCCTATTGTTAAAAGTAATTGTGGCCGTTCTTGTCACTGCGTTACTTTTTATTACGGTTTTAGACTGGAATACGATAAAAGAAAAGAAGAAACTTGCAAAAAGAATTGCTTATTCTTTTATATTTTGCTTCTTCTTAGCCCTTTCTTATGTTTGGGGCTATCAGATGGAAATGAACGGTATGACAGACGTTGGTGTAAAAGGCAAATTGTTTAGCTTTCTGGTATCCGGCGGTGTAGGCATCGGAATGATGCCTCTTTCCAATCTTTGGTTCCGCCTTATGGATAAAGTAAAGCTTAACCGTGACAAAGAACAGAAGGAATTGCCGAAAAAAAACACCGTAAAATTATTTTTCCTTTCCTTCGGAATTATTTTATTGTGCTGGATTCCGGTATTTTTGGCTTATTACCCCGCAATTATGTCTTATGACTTCCATAGCCAGTCCCAAACCGCCTGGCTCGGATGGATTTGGTTTAATACCCATCATCCTCTGATTCATACAGCTTTGATCCGATGGTTCCTCTTACTTGGCGATGCCATCGGTTCTTTCCAGGTTGCAATGGCACTTTTCAGCATTATGCAGATGCTGGTTCTTTCATCCATTTATGCATATGCCTGCACTATGATTACCCGACTCACCGGCAAGAGATGGCCTATGTGGGTAGCTATCGCTTGGTTTGCTTTAGTACCTTTCCATCCTGTTATGGCACTTAGCATAACCAAAGATGTTCTATTCACAGGCTTTACCGTCTTGTTTGTATTACTGATGTTGGAATATCGAATGGCAACAACCAGGAAAAAACAAATCTTTTTATATATTGCGTTAATTTTAATCGGCATTCTGGCTCTTATGTTCCGTAACAATGCCGTTTATGCATTCATTGCTTTTGCATTCTTTTATATTTTATTTACCAAAAAACAACGCCTCCAGATATTACTTTTATGCGTTGTAATCTTGATGGGCAGTCACGTTGTAAAAGATACAATGCAAAAATCTATGGAGGCGCGTGATGGCAGTCCTATCGAAATGTACAGCCTTTTCTTGCAGCAGATGTGCCGTACCGGAGCAAATCATTTCGGTTACTTAAGCGATGAAGATCACTTCAGCTTAAACTACTATGTACGCGAAGAATACTGGCTTGGATATAATCCGCATATTGCAGACAGCTTAAAAGCTGCCGTTGCTTTTTCAACTTTTGAATATTGGCGAAATGACATGCTCCCGTTTTTTGAAACCTGGGCAAGAATCGGTGTTAAATATCCCAATGATTATTTAGATGCTTTTCTTGCCATGACACAAGGTTACTGGTTTATTGACGATATGTCACACGCTGATGTCCTCGGCTTTGGTGAAGATACCAATATGGGACTTCTATACACTTTTAATGCCTCTAAATCTGATGTCTTCGAAGGCGTGGAATCTCACTCCTATATTCCCGGCTTATTAAAGACATATCAAAAAATTGTAAATGGTAACAGCTATCAGTACTGGCCGGTATTGCGACTTCTTTTTAAGCCGGCATTTTATACATGGATATTGCTTTTATGCATTATGTCTGTCAGCTACTTAAAAGAAAAGAATAAAGTAATTTTATACTTATTTCCTTTTATGTACTTGATGACACTTTTATTGGGGCCCGTAGTAAACTTCCGTTATGTATATCCGGTTATTTCAACAATACCCATCTTTATTGCCTGGGTATTCAGTAAAAAAGACTGGTGGAACGCTTATGTATCACTTCCAAAAAAAGAAAAAACCAAGAAGGTAAAAAATGACGCAGAAAAAAATCCACAATCATAAAACTTCATACCTGATTTACATTTGCTGCTGCCTATTATTATTTGCCGGAGCAATGATTGCTTATCACGATTTACAGATTGCACAAGGCGCAGGATTATATCTGGCCGGTAAGTATGGTTTTAGCGACAGGGTTCCTTTTGATGCGCTGATGGATTTTATTGGTGGTTTCGGGTTGCTAGTCTGTATTCTTTGTCCTGCACTTTTCTTAAATAAAAGAACTGCGGACTCCCTGTTACGATTTACCACTGTTTTCCTTGCTTTTATTCCTTTCATTAATCCGGGAAGTTTGGTACACATCGCATCCCATTTGAGCAATTGGCAAATCCGTGAAACTCTTTTAAACGGAAACTTTTCTCAGGAATTAATTATCAGCTTTTCTGAACCGCTAAAGTTGCTGATTTGGGAACTTCCCTTACTTATTTTCGTCCGAATGAATTGCAACCACAGCGAACGCAAAATAAAGGTATGGCAAAAAATTATGTTTATTATTTCGGCGTTTTGCATAATTCTATATCTGCTGTTCCCGGGATTTCAGGAATATACGTTATTTTTGATGCACTACCCTATTGTCATTGTTTTATTTTATGAATTGGAATTATTATTAGAAAAACATCTTTCCACAGACAAGCGAATGCCGCTTTGCATTTCTTGGATTTTTTACGGAATTTGCGGACTGCGCGGGATTTTTAGAATGATTGATTTATTACAGAATACACATTTGTAATATATAAATATTAAACTCCGTACAAAGTGTACGGAGTTTTTCTTTTTAAAAAAATACTAAAAGTTCTACACCTTAAAGCGATAGCCGACACCCCATATGGTTTCGATATACTCGGGCTTGTCACTGCTCTTCTCAATCTTTTCACGGATTTTCTTAATATGTACAGTTACCGTGGCAATGTCTCCCACCGACTCCATATCCCAGATTTCCCGGAACAAATCCGCCTTAGAGAATACATGATTCGGATGTCCCGCAAGGAAAGTCAGCAAATCAAATTCCTTAGTGGTAAAAATCTTCTCCTCGCCCTCCACAAACACTCTTCTGGCAGTTTTATCAATACGAAGACCGCGAATTTCAATGACCTCATTCTTATTCTTAACCTGACCTACCAAACGTTCATAACGGGAAAGATGGGCCTTCACGCGGGCTACCAGCTCACTGGGACTAAAAGGTTTGGTCATATAGTCATCGGCACCCATTCCAAGTCCGTAGACCTTATCCAAGTCTTCCTTCTTGGCACTTACCATAATGATGGGAATATTCTTCTGCTCACGGATGGTACGGCATACCTCATATCCTTCCATGCCGGGTAACATTAAATCCAGAATAATTAAATCATATTCATGCTCCAGTGCTTCCTTGGCCCCTACAGCACCGTCGCCGCAAACCTCAACTTCAAAACCATTCATTTCAAGGTAGTCGCGCTGTAACTCTGCAATTGCCACTTCATCCTCTATAATTAAAATCTTACTCATTCTTTAGTCCCTCCCTCTTTGGAACCTGTCTCTTCCGACGAATTTTTATTGCTTGACTTCTTCTTACCGTTTTCGCTCTTCTTCGGGGTAAAACGCTCTTTAATTCCCTTTTCATTGATGCCAAAACGCTCCAAGGACACCTTCTCGGCTTCAGTTTCAATTCGCTTGGCAGTATTCTTAATCATTTTTTCAATCTTATTAAAAGGTCCGTTCTCTTCGGGCTCTTCCACAACTTCCTCTACAATACACTTACGAAGGGTGAAATGAATGGCAAGTCCCTGACCTTCTTCTCCGGTGGCCCAGATTTCACCGCCGTGCTCTTCCACAATCTTCTTACTGATGGAAAGTCCGATACCGCTACCGCCCTGGGCTGAGTTGCGTGAAGCATCTGTCCGATAAAATCGTTCAAATATCTTCTCTAAATCGTCCATTGGAATACCCTTACCGTTATCTTCCATATCAACACGAATCAGGTTCTCCAAATCCGCCACATGAATGGAAATGGAAGCATCTTCTTTGCGACGATATTTTACACTGTTATTGATGATGTTGTTAATCACACGCTTTAACTGCTCGGGATCCGCCCAAATTTGTACGCCTTTATCCACTTCATTGGTATATTCGAAACGAATTCCCTTCTGCTCCAAGTCAAGTCCCACTTCTTCAATACAGTCACCAAAGTAATCGGTTACGCTGATTTGATGGAAGCGGTAAGGAATACTCTTGGCATCCAACTGGGAATATACGGTTAATTCATTGATTAAGAGGTCCATATCATTCGCTTTATTGTAAATGGTACGGATATATTTATTCATTTTCTCGGGCGTGTCTGCCACACCATCCATAATTCCTTCCACATAGCCCTTTATAGAGGTAATGGGAGTCTTTAAATCGTGAGAAATGTTACTAATAAGTTCTTTGTTGGTTTTCTCCACCAGGGCCTTCTCTTCCGCGGTGCTTTTTAACTGCTTTCTCATAATTTCGAAATTGTCAAAAAGGTCCTTGATTTCCCCCTTTTCTTTGGTCACAAGCTCCGTATCCAAATCCCCTTCGGTAATCTTCTTCATCGCATCCTTCAGCTCATTCATTGGACGGAACATACTGCGACGGAGCCACCAGATTAACAGAATACCCGTAACTACCAACACGAGAATCATAGCAAAAAGCATAGCCGTTACCAGGGCTTCCGAAACCATACTGTTTACTTTCGTTACCAGATAAATACTTCCCTGGCTTCCGTCAGCGAAGGTAAATTCTACTTTTTTAACAAGACGTCTTACATCCTTGAAATAGTACTCCAAATCCGTATCTGCAATATCCGTCAGTTGGTGAATAACCGGATCATACTGGCTTTCTGCGGATACATAATACAGGCTGTTGCCCTTTTTCACTACAAGAAAGGCCGAGACTTCGTTCAGGCTTTCGTCCATCTCCGCCAGAAATGCTTTATCACTTAATTTCATCGGATTTGTTAACGAATACTCTTCCAAAACCTCGTAATGCTCACTGATAATTTCATCATAGGCCGATGCAGGATTCGACGCAAACGAAAAACTGATGCTGTCTTCCCCGTAAGTATCGCGCATTCCCAGCACAACAGTAGCTCCGATGACTAAGTACGCAATGGTGGTCAACAGAATCGGTAAAACCACAATAATGATAAAAGTGATCCACAATTTGGTCTTTAACTTCATAAAAACATCCCACTCTTGATTTTTCTCTTTTCACAGTATAACATAAACCACAGAACGGCACGGCTTTTTTTTCTAAAATTTTTATAAAAAAGCCATAAAAACCGCTTCTGCTCTCTGTATCTTATACAGATACGAAAAAAGGAGGTTTTTTTATGAAAAAAAGACAGATAAAATACATAGCAATTCTGGCACTGATTCCCATTTTGTTTCTGACAGGGTGCAGCAACTCGCCTTTTCAGTTTAATATTATGAATGAGTTGTTTGCAGAATTCGAGGAACCCGAAACACCGAATGTGGAAATCCCTTCGGATTATGAAAGACCGGTTCCTGCCGAGGATATGAACGTAGCTTATGCTGATTTCTCGGTGGAACTTTTTAAAAGAAGTCTTACCGAGGGCGAAAACAGCTTAATTTCCCCTGCATCCGTGGAATTTGCCCTGGTAATGGCCTTAAACGGTGCTGACGGCGATACCTTAACCGAAATGCTCACCGTTCTCTGCCCCGGTGCAACCACGGAAGAAATCAATGCGTTTGTAGCAGACTTAAACAGTATGCTGACCTACAGCAGTGGGTCCGAATTCTACGTTGCCAACTCCGTGTGGTCCAACGAAACCATTCTCGGCGACTGTTTGAACGAAACTTATGCAAACACCTTAAAAGAAGATATGAACGCAGAAGCTTATATGCTTCCCTTTAACAATAAGGCTGTTGACAAAATCAACGACTGGGTAGATGAAAATACCGACGGTATGATTACCGAACTGTTAAAAGAAATTCCCCCCGATGCGGCAATGTATTTAATCAATGCCATGACTTTCGATGCGAAATGGTCGGAAGCGTATGAAGAATATCAGATTAGAGAAGGCGAAGTATTCACCAATGCCTTAGGCGAAGAGGAAGAAGCAAGAATGCTTTGCGAAACAGGTAATCTCTATCTGGAAAACGATGATGCTACAGGTTTCATCAAATACTATGAAGGCGGTGAATATGCTTTTATGGCAATGCTTCCCAAGGAAGAAGGGGCTATTGAAGATTATGTGGCGAATATGACCGGTGAAGATTACATTGCATTCTACGAAAGCCTTACTACGGAATATGATGTAGTAACCAAATTGCCCTGCTTTACGTATTCCTACGACTTAACCTTAAACGATGCCTTAATAGAAATGGGAATGCCCACAGCCTTCACGGAAGGTGCGGCAGACTTCTCTCCCATGGTAACGGACCCTAACGTAAGATTATTCATCAGCAATGTTATTCATAAAACCTACATTGAATTAGATGAAAACGGCACCAAGGCAGCTGCGGTGACCGCAGTGGAAATGAGCTGCGAAAGTTGTGCAGAACCGGAACAGCGTGAAATCAAAGAAGTCATTCTGAATAGACCTTTCGTATATGCAATTATCGATACCAACACCGGAATGCCGATCTTTATGGGAACCGTAAATTCGGTGGTTCAGAAATAAGCAGTCGTATCTGACCGGTAGGATTATTATATAAAAAAAGGCATCATATCTTTCTTCGCGGGGACGCTTTCGCTTGGTTGTCCTACGTAGCGGTACATAAGGCTGTAAAAACACAGCCTAAGTACCGACGAGTACAAACATCCCTTGAAGAAATGATATGTTGTTTTTTAATTTACACATTCTTACTCCACATCAAAAACGATACTCCACTCGCCCTTGATGCTGCCGGCGCGAACTTCGCCTTCGCCCCAGAGTGTATCGTTTGCAAGTTCTTCTTCCGGTACAACGAAATAGTACTCTTCCAGCGAAACCGTCTCTCCTTTTACTTCATCCTGCCAGCCTACCGCCAAATTCGGGTAAGTCTGATTTCCGGTTTCGTCCAGAAGATAAATATTCATATGACGGTCTGCCGCCTTGAAATTCCCGCGGAACAGCTGCACTTTTAAAATACCGTCTTCATAGGCAACCGCCGTCACTTCCATTGTCTCGGGATCCATATCCGCTACCGGCACATCCATTACAAAATGCCCGGGTCTTGGGTCGGTTGCATTTCCGGGTTGGCTTAACTTACTTAACAGCGGATTTTCCTGCCCCATTCCGCTACGGCCGTTTAAACTCACAGCCTTCAATCCATATACCGCATCTATATTCTCCAGCGGAATCTCTTCTGTGAAACTTTGGCAGTCCGTCAAAAGCTGATACACATTAAATTCCATACGCTCCGTATCAAAAGTCCCTTCAGTGCTTGTAAGGTCAATCTGAAAATATGCCTTATCCTGCACTTCATCGTATTCCATAAAATAACAGCCACCCACATTACTCTCTCCGTTATAACTTTTCAGGTGATAGCTGTCGTACATATCCACCATTCCATGAATATAATCCCCGGTTCCGTCATCCGTAAAAGAAACCAGTATTTCCGCGGTATTTCCGTTGATTTTGGCCGCTTCCAAATTCAATACAATTCCTTCACTGCTGTCCGTTTCTTGCACGGGAATCAAATAATTAAGCAAGCCGGGCGCATTACGCTCCAACACTGCATAGAATCCCGGGATATTCTTTGCCGTCACCGGCACTCCTAAGAAAAGGCCAAAGCAAATCATCAGACAAACTGCTGCCGCCAAGCCCGGAAACATACCCACTGCCCCTCTGTTTCTGCTTTTTTTCCGGCTCAATTTACCCTTTTCCACACTCTGGGTATAATTAGCGTCTTTTTTAACTTCTAACAATCCTTTCTCAACCCAGTCCTGTATCGTTTCATCGCTGATTACTGTGGCGCCGGCACCGATTTTATCATAAGCATTTTTATATATATTCTGAAACATTACACATCCTCCTTTAACCATTTTTTCAACATTTTTCGTGCTCTGGTAAGTCTGGCGCGGACATTGGAAGGCTGAAGTTTCAGCGCGACGGCAATCTCTTCCACACTCATTTCCTCATAGTAAAAAAGGTGTATCACGACCCGATATTTTAGGGGTAAACGCTTTACGGTTTCCATAACCCGTTCTTCTTCATCCGTAAGGGTTATCTGCGTAAGAATCTCTGCCGTATCATTAGAAATATCTTTTACACTTCCGCCGGTTCGTGTTGTATCCGTTCTCCCCTCGCGCTCATTCTCCTGCCCGAAAGTTGCGTCCATACTTACCGTTTTCTGTCGCCAAGCCGACTTCCACAGATTCTTACAAAGGTTGGTTGTAACGCGGATAAACCACGCTCTCTCGTGTTCCGGGCTCTCAAATGCGGGATTTGTACGAATATATCGCATAAAAACTTCCTGTCTTATATCCTCCGCATCCTGAACCGTTTTAACCATGGAAAAGGCAAGGCGGTATACGCTATCTGCATTTCGTTTAATTGTCTCTGTCACCTGTTCTATTCGCGAATTTGGGTGCATTTTATCACCGTCCTTTCACTTAATATACAATTCAAAAGCATAAAAGGCTACAAAAAAACCCCTTTTTGCTGAAATATAATTTATACTCCGGCAAAAAGGGGTTATATTCATATAACCATCAAATACTTTCCTATAAAAATTGTATCTTACTTCAAAATCACCCACATCAGATATGCAATGGTAAGCACCAGACCCATACAGAAAAGGATCAAACCGTAAGACAAACTTCTTCCGATAATCTGATTGTTTTCTGCCTGCTCTTCCCAACGCACCGCAAAAAGATGCTCAAAGGACTTACGAATAGGCTTCTTGCAGAAAATGGTTTTATTCAAAAGCCAAACAATCTTTTCCACAACCACTGCAGCCACGTGGGTCACGGGATTCCCTTCCGGCAATTCGTGGGGCAGGGAACTGTCTCTGTATACGGTCTTACGAAGTCCAACCACAAAGAAATCCACAAGGCTGTCCAATACGCGGCAAACCACACCGCAAATAAACGGAATAAAACGGATAAAAATCGGTCGGTAAACCAGATTCTCCAAATCAAGCCACTTCGGCCAAAGGTCAGCGTATTCTTCCTTGCCTTCGGCATTTTTATTCATCAGGCACACACGCACCAATGCATAATAAAGAATCACACCGATTGCAATGGAAATCAAAGAACCCTTCATATTGTGGAAAGCATAATAATGCACGCCATGACCTAAAAGTCCCACATTAAAAATATTCTGACCCAAATCCATAATGAAATCCGCCGTTGTATTGGGAATCATACCGATTACGGGAATTACCACTGCGCTGCCAAGCAAAGCAAATCCGCTGCCAAAATTCATATACTTCTTCTTGGCATCGTAGGTTGCCTGCTTCTCTTCATCATTATTTTTCTCAATAAAGATGCAGATGTACAATTTTAACATATAAGCTAAGGTACAACCTCCGGCCAGAAGATACAACATTTCCACAAATGCCGGAATGGACGAAACCTCAAGCATACCCTCATGAATTAAGGTTTTGCCCACATAACCGTTAAAGAAAGGAATACCGGAAATCCCCAACACGCCAAGCAAAAATGCAATATTTAAAAGCGGTTTCTTACGGCCAAATCCTCTGATTTCATTCAGATTCAGCTTGTGTGTATTCATGTAAACAACGCCTGCTGCCATAAAAAGAACCAACTTCAGGATTGAATGGTTCACCATATAAATAAGCGAACCGCGCGCAGCAAGAATATTCTCTCCATGAGAAATTGCCAGTATCGCGACACCCGTTAAAATAAAGCCAATCTGGGAAAGAGACGAACAAGCCAGTACTCTCTTTAAATCTACGGAAAACAACGCCAACAACGCCCCCATAAGCATGGTTACCACAGCAATTGCAAGCAACATGTAACCAAACCATTCCGTATACTGGAAAATCTGTACCGTCACCACAATAATACCGAAAATACCTGTCTTGGTAAGCACACCGGATAAAAGTGCTGATGCCGGTGCCGGTGCCACGGGATGGGCTTTCGGCAACCAAATGTGTACCGGGAACGCACCCGCTTTTACCGCGAAACCAAATAAAATACAAATGCCTGCCGCAATCACCTGCCCGGGTAATTCCGTCAAACTGCCGAATCCAAACATAATACCGTTGGTCAGTTCTGCAAAAGCTACGGTACCAAGGCTGTTATACAGCATGAAAATACCCATCAGCATTACCATACCGCCGATTACAGAGATTCCAAGGTAAGTTTCCGCTGCTTTTAACGCCTCCGGCTTTTCTTCCTGGGCAACCCAAACGTAAGAAGTTAGAGACATAATCTCGAAGAACACGAAAGTCGTAAAAAAGTCCGTAGACAGGAATACACCCATCGTTGCTCCCTGTGTTAACAAAAGAAAAGCATAAAAGCGGTTACGGTTATGATGCTTTGCGAAATACTCGGGACAAAGCAAGGTCACCATCATCCACATAAAAGCCACTACCAAAGCATATATGCAACGGAATCCGTCCAGGGTAAAATGCAGTCCCATACCGCAAATTTCCGGCAATGCCAATTCGAAATTCATAAAAGTACCCATTACCACCGGCGAAATGCTCGCAGCAGTATCTGACGTAAGGGAACCTACAAAACGGCTTACCATACCATATGCGGACAACACTGCAAAGGCCGTCAGGGCGAATTCACTAATGGTTATAAAATTTGCCACCAGATTCCTTGCCGACTTCCATTTCAATCCTACCAAATACGAAATCAAGGCACCGATCATCGGATAAAATATCATTATGCCAATTAAAATATCATATCTCATACAAAACTCCACCTTATAATAATCCACTTGCAATCTGTGTAAAGTAATCCACAATAGGACCGGAATATAAGCCGAACAATACACAACCAAGGGCAAAAATATACAAAGGAATCAACATTCTCCAAGTTGGGTCTTTGGCCTTCTCATAACCCTCGTCATTCTGCTCCGGCGCAAGCACAAATGCTCTTATTACAATGTTCATCATGTAAATACCGGTCAAAAGTGCAGAAATCAACAAAGCCGCAATTCCCACATATGCCATTATATTACCGCTTTCCACAGCCGCCTTGGTCAGATTCCACTTACTCACAAATCCACAAAGCCCGGGAACACCCATAAGCGCAAGGGCTGATAAAGTAAACAATACAAAAATCTGCGGCATTTTTTTGCCAAGGCCGTTTAACTGGTGCACAAAGGTTTTACCGCTCTGCACAATAATCGCACCTGCACAAAGGAAGGACAGAATCTTCATAAACGCATGAAATACCATATGGCTTAATCCACCCACCAGTCCCAAAGGACTCATCAATACTACACCAAACAAAATATATGACAGGTTACTGACGGTTGAATAGGCAAGACGTCTTTTTAGATGCGTCTCTTTTACGGCCATGGAGCATCCGTAAACAATGGTAAATACCACGAAGCCCATAATCACGTACTGCGCCCAGGTTCCTTTCAGGAATTCGGGCCCGAACATATAATACGTCAGTCGCATTGTGGCAAATGCACCTGCTTTTACCACGGCTACCGCATGAAGCAAGGCCGTAACAGGGGTAGGCGCCACACCCGCCTGAGGCAACCAGGAACTTAAAGGGAAAATTGCCGCTTTGACACCAAATCCCATAAACGCCAACACATAAACCAGTAATAAAATGTTTTCCTTGCTGACAATCGCAATGGAATCCAACACTCCGCCATACGCGAAATCCGGTGTCACGCCATAGGTAATCACAAAGATCATACCGATAAAAGCAAAAGCCGCACCACCAATGGAATAGTACAGATACTTACGGCTTGCAAGAATGGCTTCTCTTGAACCGCTGTGCATTACCAAGGGGAAGGTCACCAAGGTCAGCATTTCATAAAAACCGTACATGGTAAGTACGTTTGCCGCCATGGAAATACCCAGGGTCACACCATAAGTCATGGTATAAAACATAAAAAAGCTTTTTTCTTTTCCTTCATGCTTCATATACTCGAAAGCGTAAAGAGTGGCAAACGGCCAAAGGAAGGCTACCATCGCGGTAAACACACTGCCCAAACCGTCTATTTTAAACGCAATACTCAAATCCCCGAAGAAATGAATCAGGTTCATAGTTTCTGCCGGCGGATTGAATAAGATCATAAATACCAGAATGCTTGTAAGAATCACGACGGTTTCCACATAAATATGTATGCCGCGGTTCTTTTTGAACGGAAGAACGGGAACCAGCGCACCGCCAAGTATCGGCAAAAGAATTGCAATCGGTAAAATATAAGATGGCATACTTTTTCCCCTTTCCTAAAATACTTTTGCGGGAATCCAGAGAATGTAGTCTGTAACCACTTCTGAGAAGATACCGCCAACAAAGCTTAAAATAACAAGAATGATAATCGGCAACCACATCCAAACGGAGGCCTCTTTTCTTGGATTGTTTTCGTAATCGTAATCCGTTCCCGGGAAGAAGCCCTTGATGGGAATCGGCAAAAGATATCCGGCCGTCAGCAAAGCGCTGGCCAGTAAAATCGCGGGAATAATATAGCGAAATGCCCCAATTTCCGATGCCAGCGCACCGGTTGCAAGGTACCACTTACTCACAAATCCACCTGTAGGCGGAATACCGATTAAGCCAAGGGATGCAATGGTAAAGCCCCAGGTTGTAATGGGCATTTTCTTGCCGATACCTGTTAATTCATCCACGCGCTCTTTTCCGGTTTCATGGATAAAAGCACCTGCACAAAGGAACAACGCAGTTTTAATCAAAGCATGAAATACCACATGTAATAAAGAACCAATCAGTCCCTGCGGATTAAGCACCGCAATTCCCAGTAAAATATAAGAAATCTGGCTAACCGTCGAATATGCCAAACGCTTTTTTAACACTTTTTCACGATAAGCAAGAAGCGAACCCATAAATACGGTAACCAACGCAAGAATCATCCAAGTGGTCTGTACCCAGGTTCCGCGCAGAAATTCGGGCCCTACAATGTAATAAACCACACGAACCAATGCAAGAACACCGGCCTTAACAATGACACCGGATAACACGCCGGACGCAGGTGCAGGCGCAACGGGATGGGCCGTAGGAAGCCATGCATGCATAGGGAACATACCCGCCTTCACACCGAAACCAATGATGGCAACCATTACTGCTGCCAATATCAACGCCGGATGCTGTGCCACTTTGGCCATATCAAGGGTTCCGCCGGCAACAAAATCCAAAGTTGTGGTGTTCTGATATAAGAAATAGATTGCAAAGAGTCCCATATAGGCACCGGCAAGGGAATAAAAAATATATTTCAATGCCGCCATAATGGATTCTTTGGTTTTGGTCTGCATTACCAAAGGGAAGGATAACAAAGTAACCATTTCAAAGAACAAGTACATTGTCACGAGATTTCCTGCGAAGTCCAAACCCTGTAACACGCCGTAAGTCATAAGGAAAAAACCGTAGTAATTCTTTTCACCTTTCATATAGCGGAAAGAGAAAGCTCCCGCACATACAAAAGCAATGGTCGAAATCCAGGCAAATATTGTTCCCGCTTCATCCACGCGAAACACTACGGGAATATTGTCAAGCAACTCAAACAAAACCACAGGCTTGCTTGCTATCTCAGACAATAACACATAAGCACTGCTTCCTGCTGATAACAGCATAAAAACGCTGAATATGATATGCATTTTTACATAAGGTCTCTTCGCCCCTTCTTTGGACGCGTAGACGCTCTTTGGCAGAAGCATAATCATCAATCCGCCTAAAACAGGGATCAGAATCGGTAACAAAACCAGATAATTCATCACTTTTACTCCATTCTTTCCTTTTTATGACACTGTCAATTCACAAATTTTATATCAGAATCTCTTTTAAACTATCTCTCATAAACCTAACGGAACATGGAAAGTCCGCTTTCGATAAAGCTTACAATAGTGGTAGACCACATACCCAACACGATATTTAAAGTTATAAAACATACAATAGCGATAACGTATACCGGATTTTTGATTTTCAGGGAAATCGGCTGTTCGTTCTCTACCGGAGAATAAATTCGAATAATGGTCTTCATAAAATAAATAGCATTCAAAATCGTACTAATCGCCAAGGCAATTAAGGTGATTAACATTTTTCTGTCCGCCTGAATTGCCGCCTGACTGAACAAAAGCTTGCTTACAAAGCCTGAAAACGTAGGAATACCGACCATGGAAAGGCCACCGATGGTAAAACCGATGCCGGCAATTACATTACGGCGTCCCGCACCCGTAAGGTCAATAAAAGCCTTGCTGCCACCGGAAGCATCACGAAGTCCCATTGCGGAAATAAACAACAATGCCTTGGTTGCTGCGTGGGAGAAAATATGGAAGACGGACGCTACCATACCTGCCTCGCTTCCCAAACCGAAGCCCATATAAATATAGCCAATCTGCGCAACGGAAGAAAAAGCAATCATACGCATAATGTCGTTTTCGCGGATTGCATCCAGGGAACCGACAATCATACCCAATACACCAAACACAAAAAGGATATTGATAATTTTACTGTCTACAAAGGCATCGAAGCCTATCACTCTGTATATGATTTTGATAACAAGAAAGATATATCCCTTGGATACCAAACTTGATAACATAGCCGCCGATGAAATGGTGGAATATCCGTAGGCATCGGGAAGCCAGGAATGGAAGGGATAAAGAGCACTCTTGATAGCAAGACCCACGCACAGAAGTGCAATTGCCATAACCAGCGGAATCTGGTATTCGCCGTTTGCCACAAGCGCAGACACAGACTGCTGGATGTTGCTCATCAACAAGTGTCCGGTCAAATCATATAAAATACAGATACCGATTAAGAACAAACCGGAACCCAAAAGACTCATAATCATATAACGGATTGCCGCTTCAATGGTACGTCCGTTCTGAATTACCATAATCAGACCGCAGGCCGCAATGGTATTGATTTCCACGAATACATATGCGGTAAACAGGTCATTGGTATAAACCATGGCAAGAAGGGAACTCAGCAGAAGATTTGTCATAATGAAATACAAATTGTGTCTGCTCTCTTCCACATCCTCATAGAAATGCTTTCTGCCTCCCAAAAGGGACAAAATCATAATAATGCAGAAAAATGTTGCCATCAGGCCTTCTAAAACACCGGCACGAATTTCGTTACCCCAGGGGGCGGGAAACTTACCCATGGTGTAAACAAAGAAATCGCCCTGACTGACGGTATAGCCCAACACGCAAACTGAAAGCCCCATTACAATGAATAAGACAAACAAATTAACCCGCTTCGCCCATTTTCCGCTCAAGGCAGAGGATACAATGGCTGCCATAATGGAAAGCACGATGGAGAAGGCCGGAAAATTACATACAAAATCCATTTTACAGACCCTCCTTACGAAGCTGTGTCGATACTTCATCCAAATCCAGAGTATGATATCTTTGGTACATTCTAATGGTCAAAGAAAGCATCAGCGCGGTAACCGATACGGATACTACAATACCCGTAAGCACAAGACCGCTGGGAATCGGATTGATGTAGTTCTCGGCTTCCGTCACACCGTTGGCAATAATCGGCGCAACCCTTCCGTCAATATAACCCTTTTGGGCCAGAAAGAGATAAATCGCCGTATCCATAATATTTAAGCCGATAATCTTTTTGATCATATTTTTCTGGAGAAGGAGGTTTGTAAAACCGATGCCGAAAATAATCATGGCAATGACTTCTCCGTAATTTGCTATAAAATTAGGTCCCATTTTATAAACCTCCTCGCTTAAACAGCGCGTAGAACGAATAAACCGTACATGCTACTTCCGAACCTACAAACAGGTTAATGAAGAAAATCATACCCGCACTTAAGATGTTGCCGGGCGTTCCCAAAGGAAAAATATTGGGAATGCCGTTGGCTCCTGTATAAAAGTAGTAGGTCATAATGCAACCGTATAAAATTAAGGCTGTAATTTTAATGCATTTATAAACTTTCTCATTAAAAAACTTACGTATCTTTTCGGCACCGAAAGCACTGCTGTAAAGAATCAGTCCCGAACCGATAATCGCACCGCCGGAGAAGCCGCCACCGGGAGATAAATGTCCGTTTACAATGACATAAAAGCCAAAAATCATAATAATGGGCACGATAATTCTTGCCACATTCTGCAGAATTTTATCGTCCTTTGGTTCTAAATTCTTCGGGAGATTTTTTAACTTCTCTTCACTGACCATTAAAAGGATCATAACACAACTGGATGCGATGAAAAGAACGCAGGTCTCACCGAAGGTATCAAAGCCTCGGTAATTAAGAATCATACCCGTTACCGTATTGATTACACCGGTTTCCGCAGTTCCCTGCTCCACATAACGCTCTGCCACTTCGTTTACGGTAGGATTGTCAGGACTACCGGCCTTAGGTAGGTAAGACGCACAAAGTACAAGTGCTATCACAATTACCGCACATAACACTACTGCACTGACACGATACGCTCCTTGGAAAAATTTAATTTCCTTGTTGTGGTCAATATCATAGATTTTATCATGAAGCTTAATATGGTCGATTTCACGCTTTCTTACCTGAATCGGAAACTCATGAAACTCTTCCTGCACCTTCATTTCCACATTGTCAATGTACGGGTCTTTCTCTCCCTCTAACCACTGCCAGAAACGGAAGGAAGAAGTTTTTTCATACTCATTTTGCGAACGCAACTTACTCATGAGTCGTCTCCTCCTTTCCGGTTACCGTCTCACTTCCGGGCGTAGTGGGGTCTTCCTTGGCAACCATAGCATCGATGGTTTTAATTTTCTTTAAGGTCACGAAGAACAATACACTGGTAATTCCGGCGCCGACCGCAGCCTCTGTAATCGCCAAGTCGGGAGATTCCAGAAGAATCCAGATAATCGCCATTACGGTACTGTAGGACATAAAAATAATTACCGAATTCAGCAAGTTCTTCGAGAAACTAACCGAAATCGCACAGACAACCAAAAATATCATCAAAAGGAAAATAATAATATCACTCATCTTCATTCTCCCTTCTTTCTGTTTCCAATTCTTTTACGTCTGCAATTTTTTCATACTCAGCAGAATTCGGACTTGTAGTTACCTCAAGTTTGGCAATCAAATGAGAAGATACCGGTGATGCCAGCCAAAGGAAGGCAATCACACAAAGCAACTTTACGGTAGTAAAATTCAAGCCGTTCATCAGCATAAGGCCCACGATGCAGGCAGAAAGGCCTAAAGTATCGCCCATTGCCGCCGCATGCATGCGGTTCAATACATATTTAAAACGAAATACTCCTGAAATTTCTACAAAAAAGATAATGAGGCCAAGTACAATCAAAGCCGCTCCGATAATAAAACGAATCCATTCCCAAGCAACCATTACTCTTCCTCCTCTTCCACACCTTCGAGCTCTTCCGCAGACAATTCGTCCTTGTGGGCTTTCTTGTAAACGCCGGTGTAAATTTTACTCAAAACAATTACTGCCAGAAAACTAATCATAGCGTAAATCAGGCAGATATCTACCAGATAACCTTCAATCATAACTGACAGAACGGCAATGATTACAATAATAATCGTACCAATCATATTTACCGCAACAACGCGGTCCGCAAGTCTGGGGCCCGCTACCGCACGGATAAAACAAAGAATCGCCATAATCGCAAGCACCACGATTACAATATAAAAGAAAATATCGTACGCACCTTCCAGTGCAGGAATTCCACTATTCATTGTCCGCTCCTCTCTCCAACTTCTTCAGAAGATGAACAAAAATCGAATCGTCCATACCCTCAGCCAAATCCTTATCCAAACAATGCACCACAAATTCCCCGCTTTCGGAAGAAACCGTAATGGTTCCCGGTGTCAGGGTAATGGAATTGGCCAGAAGGAAGTTGGCAAACCCGGTTTTTAAGGGTGATTTAAAAGTCACCAGCGCGGGCTCAATCTGGTATTTTACGGAAAAAATCATTTTGACAACCGCGAAATTCGCCTTGAGAATTTCCACAATCAAAACAATGACATACCACAGTAAAAGAAAGAAATTTTTAAAAAGCCAAACTTCCTTCTTAATACTGTAGTCCATAAATTTACAGATAAAAGCAAACATCAGGGTTGCGATGGCCAAGCCAAAAAGCACCACTTCCAGGGTGATGCGGCCGTTCATAATAACCCAGATTGCAAAAAACAAAAGATACATAAATGCCTCCTGTTAAAAATTGTGACTATCTCTTGCCATAACTTACATCATTTATCGTCTAATAATATACTTACAGATGGGGTTGCCCATGGACGAGAATTTCTCCTCGTATTCTGTCATAATGTTACCTTCCATCATTTCTTCGTCCGCGTGCAAGTCGTAAGACAACTTCACGATTTCCCAACCTGCCTCAGGCACTTCTTCTACCGCAAAATCAAATAATGCACGGTTGTCGGTTTTAAATTCAATGATTCCGTCCGCCTTTAAACACTCGTTATAGCGGGCCAGAAATTCCCGGCTTTCAAGACGACGCTTCGCGTGTCTGTCCTTCGGCCAGGGATCTGAAAAGTTTAAGTAAATACGGTCAACTTCCCCTTGATCAAAAATCTCGTTCAAATCTTCCGCATCCATACGGATAAAAACAAGATTTGGCAATTCTTCTGCTTCCATCTTCTGAATCGCGCGAAGTAAAACCGTAGAATATTTTTCAATTCCAACAAAATTTATTTCCGGATTCTCTTTAGCAAGCTGCATAATAAACTTACCCTTACCCATACCGATTTCAATGCGGATGGGACGATTGTTTCCAAACACTTCACTCCATTTTCCCTTGCATTCTTCAGGATTATGTACAACAAATCTGCTATCCGCAATATATTCTCTTGAACCTGTTACGTTTCTAAGTCGCATTCTAAAACCTCCTGCAAACACGTCAAAAACGCATTGCCCATACTCTCAGGCACAATGCTTCCGATCTTTACCTTTTTACCTTGGTTTATAAAACCGCGTTTATTTTACACCTTTTTATAATAAAAGCAAAGATAATTTGTGAAAAAGATTTGAAATTTGCCGTTTCTTAAGTTGTTTTAGGTTTTACAATACTTTTAACAGCCTCACATAAAACTCCACCGTCTTAATCAAGGTGTCAATAGGCACTCTTTCGTCATTTCCGTGAATCATGCCACGCTCTTCCTTAGACAGATGCATCGCTGAGAAACGATACACACGATCTGTAATCCTACAGTAATGTCTGGAATCACTGCACGCCATCATTAAGTACGGCGATACAATAGCTTCCGGCCAGGTCTGGCGAATGACATCTTTTAGCTTAAACCATTCCTCACAGGAAGTATCGGAATAAATAGACGGATTCATACCATTGACCAACTCCGGCGAAATTGCATCATTGCCAATCACTTTCTTTAAATACTCTGTTGCCGAATCTATGGTATCGTTGCCAAGGAGTCGCATATTAATTCCAAAGCTTGCTTTGGGCGGAAGCACGTTATAGGCCTTACTTCCTTCCATACGCGTTACCGCCACGGTTGTGCGCATCAGCGCATTTAACTCTCCGCCGGACTTTTTACAAATCAAATCCAGTACCGGTTCGAAACACCATAAATTGGCAAAAATCATACGGTAAAGGAAAGTAGAATGACGCCCTAAGGTATCAAACATCTCTGCCACAGGCTTAGTCAGCTGTCTTTTAAACGGGTGGCTTTCAATATTTACTATTCCCTTCGCAAGCTGTCCTGCAATCGTATGAACCGGTGGTGTGGACGCATGTCCGCCTTGGGAATCAATGTTAAAATTCATATTTACACTGCCTTTTTCTCCGATACCGATTAAAGCACATTGACCGGACACGCCAGGGAATACTTTATCCACAACAGCACCGCCTTCATCCACAACGATAGCCGGTTTTACTCCTCTTTCGTCAAGATAGCTTACGATATCCGCGCAGGTATCGCCGTCTATCTCTTCCTCACCGGAGAAAGATAAGTACAAGTCATTTTCGGGCACATAACCTTCTGCCAGCAGTTGCTCCAAAGCCTCCATTACACCACACAGAGTTCCCTTCGTATCCAAAGTGCCTCTGCCCCAAATGCAACCGTCTTCAATCAGACCGTCAAAAGCAGGCTTCGTCCAGCCCTCTTCTTCCACAGGCACCACATCATAGTGCGCCATACAAACTGAGGGCCTGTCGGACACTTTGCCCTTCAAGAAATATAAGAGTCCTGTTTTACCAACCTTTTCAAACTCACATTTCTCATGAATCAATGGAAACCGCTCTTTCAAAAGCGCCTCAAACTTGGCAAATTCCGCTCGGTCTACCAAAGACTCGTTTCGATTTGATACGGTTTTACAACGAATCATATCCACCATATCTTTTACAATTTTATCTTCGTTAAAAGTAATGGGCTCCGCCGTAATCTCAGGCAATTTCTCAGGACGAAACGCCAATGTTCTAATTATAATTACTGCAAGCAGAATCAGAACAACTGCACCGATTCCGCCTAAAATATATCCAATCATTGTAACCTCCGCTTATACCCAGCCCTTCTTGTACATAATGCGCGCCGCAATCAAGGCAATTACAACACCTACGGGAACCAAAACACCAACGGAGCTTGCAAGTGAAGGAACGCAAAGGAACAATACCACCATAAAAATTAAAGGAGTGATGGCAAGCTTCCAGTTCTTGTTTACGTAAACTACCGCAAGACCGCCGAAAAGAGCAGGTAAAATATTATCAAAGGCCGGTGTCAGCACCGGTGAATCCAAAATCGGTGAAATTACGGTTAAAAGACACACACCAACAACTAAAACCAGGGTTGTCACAATAGAGCAAGTAGCAATCGCAAGGGTAGAGATAACCTCTCCCTCTTCCGTTCCCGGTTTTACTTCAGCATTCTCCATAGCGTTCAACGCACTGGGCGCTTTTAAACTGGTCAAGTTACCCGTTACGAAAGCAAGGTAGGTACCGCCGGTACCAAGCATCGGTGTATAGGTAATAACTTCAATCACACCAACGGTCCAGTATATAGGAGCCACACCGAGAAGTCCTTTAAAAACAGCGTTGGCAGCAGGCCATGCATCATAATACAAACAAATTGCAACCGGAACCATTGCAACTACCACTACAGCTGTCCAAATCCAGATTTTACCGTAAAGATCGGTTTTCTTCATATAATCACTCATCTGCATAACCTCCTTTCCTAACCGATAAGCGGTGTAATCACCGCTGCGAATACCATGGCACCTACCATACTGATGGCAAGGGCATAGGTTTCAAGCCACTGCATTTTACATTTCTTTATCAGAAGTCCGCAAACTGCCATAATTGCTGCCGATACCAAAAGCACAAAAATGGGAATCCAACCCGCAAGACCGCTTCTGACATCCGCAAAAACCATACCAAGGAAAGCAGAAATCATACCTAAGAACATAGAAGTTAAGAACATATCGCCCCACTTACTGTCCTTATTCTTAATTTTAATCATGCCGCCCTGAATCTTCTTCATAAGAATCGGCGGTAAGATAATGCTCGGCATAATTCCCAACGTCATAACCCAGGCAATGGCAGAATAAGTCTTCGGATCGGTAATGGTTTCCGAAAGCGAAATACCCAGCGCATTTGCCGTAGAGGTTGCCGCAGGCAGCTCATATGTTATGGCACCGATAACACTCATTCGAATCCAGGGAAGGGGAATTCCCAGAAACTTCGATAAAGTTACGATACCGATTAAAATAGATACCGCAGGTGCAATCGTAAATACTGCCGTAGAAATAATAGTCTTGCGAAGTTTGGCGGTACTGATACCAAGCTCCTTGCCTCTACGATAAGATCTTATAAGAAAAAAAACCGATTGCGCCAAAACAAAAATAATGACACAAACCGCTACACCGTAGAGAAACAGGCTGTTCACGTTAAAATTCATAAAATGTCCTCCATTTGCAAAAGGTACAAACCTTTCAATTTCTTACGTAATATTTTACACAAGTATTTATATAGAGACAAGGGATTTAGGCGGTTTTTATAGAGTTTTACAAAAATGAAATTTTGCATCACGCCAAATACCGCAGTAGAAATAAAAATGTGAATTTTACTGATTTCTGCTTTGGTTTTGGAAGAAAATAGTGTATGATAGTAACTGTGCTATTTTAGTAAGAAAATCGTACACGTACTTGAAATACAATAGTTTAAAAGAAAAGTTTGAAATGAGGTTTATTTCATGTTTATAAAGAAACTCAAAGTCCGGACGGCGCTTTTTACAAGTATTGCTGTCCTTCTTGGCTCCGTCCTTACGGTACACGCCGAGCCCCGGGATTATATGGCAGAAATGGAAGCCCGTAAAACGCTTCCCGTCCAGACCAATGAAATTCCCGGCTGGCCCCAGGGACCTGCCATTGGTGCACAATCCGCTATTCTTATGGACGCGCAGACAGGTACCATTCTTTATGCAAAGGGAATTGATGAGAAGCACTATCCCGCCAGTACAACGAAAATTATGACCTGCCTTCTGGCAATTGAAAACAGTGATTTAGATGAGATAGTAACCTTCTCTCACGAAGCGGTGTTCAGTATAGAACCCGGGTCTTCCAACATCGGTATGGATGAGGGTGAAGCCATTACCATGAACCAGGCTTTACACGGCATTCTGATTCTGTCGGCAAACGAAGTAGCCAATGCGGTTGGCGAGCATGTCGCAGGCGATGCCCAGAGTTTTGTGGATATGATGAATGCCAAAGCCGAAGAATTAGGCTGTACCAATACGCATTTTATGAATGCTCACGGTCTTCATGATGAGAATCACTATACAACAGCAAGAGACCTTGCTACCATTGCAAGAGCCTTCTTTAGTCACGATGTGTTGGCTAAAATCTCAGGAACTACTTATTGTACCTTTGAAGCAACGGAAACACAGCCAGACTCCTTCTCTCTTGCCACCAAAAATATGCTGGTGGAGGGCAAGGAATACGAATATGAATGGTTAGTCGGCAGTAAAACAGGTTTTACTTCCCAAGCCCGCCAAACCCTTGTTTCTTGTGCCAAAAAAGACGGTATGGAATTGATTTGTGTGGTTTTTGTGGAAGAATCACCTTGCCAGTTTACCGATACCATTGCATTGTTTGACTACGGCTTTGAGAATTTCCAGCGTGTTAAAATCTCTGACCACGAAACCGGCTATACTATGACAAATACAGGCTTTTTGGAATCGGGTTCGGATATTTTCGGCAATTCCAAACCTTTTATATCCCTGGCAGATGATACCTACGTAATTATCCCGAATTCCGCTGATTTTGGTGACTTAACCTCTACATTGGTGTATGATACGTCCTACAGCGGTGCGGTAGCGGAAGTTCAGTACTTCTATGAAGATAATTATGTTGGTGAAACCTACGTCAAAGTTTCCGGTCAGGCGCCTATGGTATTTAACGCCGAAGACGGAAGCCTTTCAACCGGCGATAAGGAGAGTTCCTCGGAAGTAATTTCAGGTGAAGCGACCGGTGATGGAAGCATTCCGGGGACCGAGGCAGATCCAAACCACACTAACATGGAAGTCACCAGCGAAATAATGGAAGAATTGATCGCTGAACAGTTGGCAGCTTCCGACGAAGAAAGCACTTCCGGGACCAAGCCAATTACCAACGAAGACGGGGATAGCATTTTTATCAATGTAAAAGTAATTATTATTGTTGTTGCAGTTATTGCCGCCGTTGTCATCGGTTTGCTTTTGTTCAGGACAATTTCGGGAAATTATCATTTTGCCAAGAGACGCAGGGCCCGCAAGCGAAGAAAAAGAAGACGTAGCAAATACCAATCTGAAGAATTTAAGAATTTGAAATTTTAAAAGAAAAATCCGTGAAACGAAATGTTTTCACGGATTTTTTACGTCAACCGACGTCTTTGTTCAATTATTCACCTTACAGAACTCTCTGCGTCATATCAACTGATTGGAACGCCCGCATCTTCCAAAATATCATAATATTTGGAAAGCTCCAGCGGGGCAAACGCCTTCTTATCAATAATCTGGCCATGCTGCACAATACCTTCCTGTGCTACCACAAGAATTGCCATATTACCCATTTCTATGCGTTGCGTGATATTCGCATACAGGAAATCGCGGTTTCCTTTCGGCGTTACCACACGGAAAAACTTCTCATAGAACTGTACCGTCATCGTCACCGGTTCGCCGTAAAATTCCTTGAAATTATTATACGAAACCGTAGCGCCGTACAAATATCCAAGCCAGGACATCATAAAAACGTAAATTCCCGCTACCAGAAGCAATAACCACACAAGATACCACTTCAACGGATATACAAACACGAATGAAACCAGCATCAGAAGTAAACCCGCAATAAAAGTGTTGCGACGCCACTTTTTATGGAAAATGCCATAGGTATGGCGGGCGTATCTTTTATTCATTTCCTTGGTAAGAATAAAAGTATTCTCCAAAAGAACATCGCCAATCAGGGACTTCTTCCCGCCGTTTGAAGCAATGTTCCCCGTCGGATTGGCAGTCGCCTGCCCCGGTATAAAATTGTGATTGTAGCGCTTACGCTTCACGCTGGGATCTTTTACCTTAATTTTCTTACTCATTATGGTGCCTTTTACTATTTATTTGTCGTACCCGCCTTGCGCTTTTCGCGACGAAGTTCGCGGATATGATCTCTTTTTGCAATAATTTCATCTGCCTCTTCCTCAGAGATGAATTTCTGGGTTTTTACCACATAGATTCCGTTTTCGCTCTTCTTCAAACGGATTTTACCCTTCATAAGTCCGTGCTTATCGCAGACGGATATACTGTAGAAGTGCTTAGGATTCGCCGCAAACCAGCGAATTTTCTTGCGAAGGTTCTTCTTGCATAGATAACATTTGGTAGATACTACTTCGCGGTCCTGCATTGCTGTGGTTTTATCCTCAAATTCTCTGGAAATGTACTTTGCATAATCGTGAAACAATACCTTTACTTCATCTTCCCGGCGCGTAGGCACGTGGAAAACGTCATAAGAATAGTTCTCGAACACAAAAACTTCCTTAATTTCCCCCATAACTTTCGCCGTATAATACGCATCGGAAAAAGCCCTGTGAAAAGGAATATCCTGCTCAATATGCAGGAAATCCACAGCATATTCCAAGGAACGTCTTACCTTACGCTCCTCCTCATATGCGATGCTGAAAAGCTTCTGCACATCCAAATACGGAAAAGGCCTGGTTGCCAAAGGCGGCATCCCGTGGTACTTCATATTGCGCTGAAGCTCCGTCAAATCCTGGGTTCCCCAAGTACAGAAAATGTAGTTCTCACCGCACCACTCAAAGAAGTCTTTCATCGTTTCCGTAAAAGACTTGCCGTATTTTAATTCTTTTGTGTGTAATTGAATCAGCTTTCCCGTAATGCGGTTCATCTCACTATACACCACAGGCTTTACAATCTGGGTAAATTCGCCGATTACCTGTCGATCCTCATTTAAAAGAATGGCCCCCACTTCCACAATTTCAAATGGTAAGTCGGGATTTACCTGCTCGCTCTTGTCCGGCTGGTTCCATTCCAAATCCAAAACAACGTAATTCACGGTTTTCTTCCTTCCGTATATATTTTGTCTTTCCCTCCCCATTATAGCTTACTTTTGGGGGAATAGCTAGAGTGAACTCCTAAAACATTCATCAATGCTTCTTGTAAAACCCTAGATACATTAATTCCTGCCTTTTCGGCCTCATAATTTAACCAACTGGGCAGTGCCACATTGCGACGAACCGTTTTGGTATCAATTTTACGACGATATTCCGTGGAATCCATATCAATAAGCGAAATTATAGTTTCTCCATCTTTGCTAAAAGTACACTCCCTAATGTCTAAATCATTTATTTTAGATGGTTCTGGGATCTCTTTTTGCTCATCTTCCAGGACAACACATTTCAACTCCATAGCATCTCTGGCCATCTCGAAAGCATCATTCATATCTTTTCCTTCAGTTAAAATCTCTAAATCCGGCACCTCAACCAAAATAATTTGATCGGTCTTCGTAAAAAATACAGGATATACTGCCTTCATAACAATCCTCTCCTTTTTAAAATTGCTCTCACAAGCCGCTCGTTTACTTCCTTATGTCGGGGAATTTCTTCCCTTTCCTCTCCTCTTACGTATACATCGTGATTACCGCCGTGTCGCTCAAAGACAAAACCGCCTTCTTCTAACAGCTTAATCAATATTCTACGCTTCAAAAAGTACTCCTCCTTATATATTATACACAACGGTTGTGTATTATACAATATTAATACACAAAAAATACACACTGTGCTTTATGTTTATTTTTAATAAAGATTGAAAAACTACAGATGATTATCTGTAAATAAGAATTATAGAACTATTTGAACTATATGATATTACTATAATTTTTTCTTTTTACAACGTCAATCATAAAAGAAAAAGCCACGCGACTTTTCATCGCGCAGCTTTAGCCATTCCATATTTTACTCTCCGCAAACTAAATCTGTCAGAACTTTATCAATCTCCGGAAATTGTCTCCGTAACGAAAGCGGTTTTCCCTCCTTGGTCAGAAAACAATGCTTGCTTTTCCCTTTTAAAACGAAATCCCCTGTTTGAACGTTAGTCATCGTGTAGCGGATTACTAACTTAATTCCGTTAAAACTCTCGATTTCCGGTCGAATACAGATTTCATCATCAAACGTGGTGGTCTTCTTATATTCACATTCGATTCCGATTACCGGCGAAATAATGCCTTCGCTCTCCATTTTGGCATAACCGTAGCCAATCTGGTCTAAGAAATCCACGCGGGCCTCTTCCATCCAACGAACATAGTTGGAATGATGGGTCACACCCATTTTATCGGTTTCGTAATAATGTACTTTGTGAATGTAATCCTTCATAGCGACCTCTCTGTCTATTTTGACCTTCATCTAATTTAATTCGTCCTTTTTATCATACTCTGTTGACAGTATTTTGACAATTATATTTTCCTCAGTCTCATCAAGTTTCTTGTTATTTTGCATAGCTTTGTAACATATCTTATACACCAACTGTCCTGCCACAATCAAAATACAACCGATAGCATAGCAAATAATATCCTTCATATCAAAAACCGATCCAATCAGCACGCTGAAAAACCGGTTATCCTGCAATCCCAGCAGTTCCACAATCCTAAAATACTGCAAAACTTCTACTACCACCGCAAAACACAGTATGTACGACGGCAGCATTCGCACACGCTCCGGCACAAATATCCTTATAAAAGTATAGATTACCATCACCACAAGCATATCGCCTATGTACGGGCGAACAAAATCATCGTGGATAAAAAGCGCAATTAGAACTTCAATGGTTAGTAAAATAATTGTAATTATGGCATATGTGATTCGTTTTGTCATGTTTCTTTAACCTCATCTGGCATAAGACTTTTTATATGTATAAAAGAATCCGGCTATATATTCTGCTTTTGCGTCTTTGTGGCAAGGAATTAAGTTTTCTTAGCATATCTCCTCTTAACCCAGCAATCCGCAGACACGACGTCTGCGGAAACCGCAACCGAACCAAGGATGGTGAGTTTGCGGTGTTTGCGTCCATTATACACTACTTCTATGAGATATGCTTAGAAAATTTTATTCCTGAACACTTAAGCAAAACAGAATATATAACTGGATTCCCTAACATAAAAAAGCGGCCCCTTCATAAGAAGAAGCCGCCAAGATTTACACTACCTGTACTTTGATCATATTTGTGGTTCCGGACACACCGATGGGCACACCGGAAGTGATAACCGCAACATCACCTTTTTCAAGGTATCCGTTTTCTTCGGATACATTAATTGCATGCTCAAAAAGGCCGAATACTTCCTGTTTCTCGCGCACTACCAAAGGCGCCACACCCCAGGATAAATTCAACTGGCGGCTGACCTTTTCGTCGGTGGTACATCCGATTACGTCGCAGTCAGGACGATATCTTGAAATCATATATGCGGAACGACCGGACTTAGTTACTGTTACAATCGCCTTGGCATTTAAGTCATGGGCGGTTGTACAGGTTGCGTGGCAAATCGCATCGGTAATATCGGGATTTGCCTTACGGTCGCGGTTAAAAAATCTCTTGCGGTAATCAATATCCGCCTCGGTACGCTCTGCAATACGGACCATCGTTGCCAAAGCCTGTACGGGATATGCGCCTGCTGCCGTTTCTCCGGAAAGCATGATTGCACTGGTTCCGTCGTAAATTGCGTTGGCAACATCAGCAGTCTCCGCACGAGTGGGACGGGGATTCTTCATCATGGAATCCAACATCTGTGTAGCTGTAATAACCACTTTACCTGCTTCGTAAGCCTTCTTAATAATCATCTTCTGGATGACGGGCACGTCTTCGCCGGGAATTTCCACACCCATATCACCGCGGGCAACCATTACACCGTCGGAATTTGCAATAATATCGTCAATATTCTCTACACCCTCGCGGTTTTCAATTTTGGCAATGATATGAATCTTCTCTCCGCCGTTCTGGTCAAGAAGGGTACGGATTGCAATCACGTCATCTTCCGTACGTACAAAAGATGCTGCGATGAAATCCACATCCTGTTCAATACCAAAAATAATATCCTGCTTGTCCTTCTCACTTAAATAGGGCATAGATAAGTGAGCGTCGGGCACGTTCACGCCCTTTTTATTCGAAACAGTACCGCCGTTTAACACCTTACAGACAATATCCTTGCCTTCTAATTTCAGAACAATCATCTCAATAAGACCGTCATCAATTAAGATTCTGGTTCCCATAGACACGTCTCGATATAAGGTGGGATATGATAAACTTACACCTTTTTCAGTTCCGGGCTGTTCATCAGAGTATAAAACAAACTCCTGTCCTTCTTTTAACTCTACTTTGCCATTCTCGAAATCGCGGATACGAACCTCAGGTCCCTTGGTATCCAAAAGGATTCCCACAGGCTTGCCTGCTGCCGCTCTTGCCGCTTTCAAACGGTCCATTCTTGCTTTATGTTCTTCGTAACTGCCGTGTGAGAAGTTGCATCTTGCAACATTCATACCGGTTTCGATTAATTTCTCTACAACACCTTCTTTGTCCGTTGCGGGACCCATTGTACAGATGATTTTTGTTTTACGCATGCAAATACTCTCTTTTCTTTTATAATATGGGCTATGCCATTACTTTTAAAATAAAAATACGTAATTTATTATGTCAAATTATGGAAGAAGCGTCAACCTTTTTGAAGGTTTCTCTGTAATTTTAGCAGTTTATAATACTATTTTTTCCCTTATATATGAGATTATACAAAAGAAAGCACCCGTTTTAGCAGGCGCTTTCATATTTAGTCATATGCTTATCTATTACTTACTTAATGTATATTTTTCTACAATACTTAATAAATGAGACTCCTTTTTTTGACACAACACAATGTAGTTTTTATAATCACGTGCCGGTGCAAATTCCGGTATCACTATATTTAACTCATCTTTTATTCGGTGAAGCGTATTATTTGAAATTTCTACGTCTTTCTTTTTGACTTTCTTTTCATTTTTAGAAAGAATAATGCCGGGAATAAAAAGCACAACTGATGGTATAAAGGATATACCGATAATAACGAGAGCCTGTTCTACAGCTTCCCATGGTTCGAAATTTGCACTAATAAGAACCAAAAGAAGAAACCCTGTTACTAACAAAGCCAATATACCCAAAATAACAGCAAGCACATTAAATACAGCCCCTACTGTACCTAACGCATTGCTTCTGGTTCTGTATTTTTTCCTCTCTGTATCATTTTCTTCTAATACTTTTCCTGTTAACCCTATTTTCTCGGCACTTTCCTTTAGTACACCCAGAAATTTCTCATTAATTTCTGATTTCTGCTCACTGTCTCCAGTTTTATAGGCGTATTCGTAATCCATTATAAGGCTATTTATGTACTGATCATTATGCATATGTATATTACTTACAGCAACTGCATTATATTCTTTGGTTTGCGCTTCCAATTTACCGCTCCAAATTCGGAACTCATCCGGTACATCATTTTCTAAGGCAACGAAAGATGCAAGTGCTTTAGTATAATCTTTTAAAGTTCTCAATTGTTTCTCGGCTGCTTCTATTCTGTCATTAAATAATTTACGATGATCAAACGTTAAACTTGCCTGCTCGATATTATAAACATTCGTTATGTTATATTGTTCGATTGCCTCCTGAACCAAATACTCGGTACCGCAAAAAGGACATATCGCAGTCTTATCCTCTGATTTTACCTTTAGGGTTCCGCCGCAGGAAGTGCATTTTGCAGGTACTATAGCCATAATTTTCTCCTTTGTAGTGTACTTTTCATACAACGAATGCCCCTAAAATCTTTTTGATTATAGGGACACTCCTTATTCGTTTATAACTTCATATTAAATTTATATGGTTCGGAAGTCAATTCTTTTTTATATTAAAACGCTACTTCCCGCACTTCGCCTTATATTCCGTAGGCGTGCAACCTAACACCTTATGAAACGTCTCCGCAAAATAGCTGGAACTTCCGAATCCGCACAGCATGGCAATGTCTGTCATACTGTTTTTGCCGCCAAGAATCAACTCCACACTCTTGGAAATACGGTATTCCGTCAAATATTCCACCGGCGACTTGTTTAAGTACTTCTTAAAAATCTGGCAGCAGGCGCTACGGGACACAAGCCCTGCCATAGCAATTTCATTTAAGGAAATCTTCTGTTGGTACTGCTGCTGGACATAACCGATCATTCGGTGCATGGACTCTAACTTCTTGGCGTCCACGTAAGAGACCGTCTCCGGCGCTGCTTTCACCAAGTCTTTTAAAAGGAAACAGATGCGGTAAATTAAGGACATCATTTCCAGTTCGAATCCTTCTTCCTTTTCACGGGTAGCCGTATTAAGGCGCTCTACCAGGTTTATAACCTCTTTTTCACGCATAATTTCCGGGCGTAGAATAAAGAATGAAGGCATAGATTTCCCTACAATTGCTTCCAAATACTTATGCGCCATCTTGGAATCTAACATTCCCGGGTGAAAAATCGTACAGCTAAACGTACACTTGTACACATCTTCCCAGAACCCGTAATGCATTCTGGCAGAATTCACAAAAATCATCTGGCCGGCCTTGATTTTACAATTCACGCCGTCTACGCAATACCACATCTCGCCTTCTTTGACGTAAATAAACTCAAAGTCGTTGTGCCAGTGATTCACCATAGGCTGCATATATTCTTCCTGATGGGTCAGCGTTGCCTTGACGGGAATTTCCGGAAGATTATAATCCAGAATCTCCGAAGAATTATCCATAATTTCAATGGCATATACGTGATTCACTTCTCTCTCCCACATACGAAATCTCCTTTTATTCCTCTTATGCGTTGAATGACACGCACTTTTACCATCCGGCTTTTTGGTACTCACATTACTCCTCCGACAGCTTACCGCCGGTTCTCGTAAGATTCTTAAGCCACTTGTATTTGCCAAAATTCCAAAATACTGCCGGAAGCTTAATAATTTCGTCCGTATTGATTAAAATATATACCCATAAAACCGGTAATTTTAAGATAAAGGCTGCCACAAGACCAATGGGTACCGTAACCGCCCACATGGTAACAATATCACAGATGCAACCAAACTTCGAATCACCTCCGGCCGGGAAAATACCTGCCACAACCGTCATATTCACGGATTTACCCGCTACGTAATAAGAGCAAACGAGTAACATTACCTTCAAATATCCCTGCGCCGTATCCGTAAGACTGCTAAACATTGGTACAAAAGGAACTACGCAGAGTACAATTACACCTGCTATCACACCGGTAATAATGGCAATTTTTAATAAAAGCTTACCGTAAGCCTTAGCCAGGTCTCTTTTACCCTGTCCAAGAAGCGCTCCCACCATAACACTGCTTGCAATAGCAACACCGGTACAAACACAAATGGAAAGATTTTTGATAATATTGGCGATGGAATTGGCTGCTGCCGCATCGCTGCCCAAATGCCCCATAATAACGGAATACATAGTAAAACCTAAACCCCAGCCCAACTGGTTTCCAAAAAGGGGAAGGGTATACTTCCAGAAATCTCTGACAAGGACCTTATCACTGCGAAGTACATATTTTAAGCGGATTTTGACACTGCCCGGCATAAACATTACAATCATCGCCCAAACGGTTTCCACCAGCTTAGACAATACGGTAGCAATGGCCGCGCCCGCTACGCCAAGCTCCGGAAAAGGTCCGATACCAAAGATTAACAAGGCATTAAAAACAATGTTTATTACCACGGACACCGCACTGATTAACGCACAGGTTCCGGCCTTCTCACAATTCTTCATAATGGTAAGGTACACCTGTGAAATCGCAAGAAGCAGGTAAGAAAGCCCAACATATCTTAAATAAATGGCACCATATTCAATCAGAATGGGGTCAGATGCAAAGGCTTTCATCATAAGTTCCGGTGTGAAAATTGCGCCGAACATAAAGGGTAGCGATACCAATACGGTATACTTTAAGCCAATGCCGAGAATCTTCTCGATAGAATCCTTATCCTGAATACCCCAGTACTGCGCCGCAAAAATCGACACACCTGAAGTCAGGGCAAATTCAAACAGGGTAAATACAAACATAACCTGCGTCGCCAGGGACACCGCCGATAATGCGTCCTGGTTCAAAAAGCCCATCATTACCGCGTCGGACACACCTACCAAAGCCAGCATCAGCTGCTGAAATGCCATGGGAACAACCAATCTTAATAATTTTCTATAAAATTCTTTTTTCTCTGCTTTATTCATAATAATTATATCATATACTCCTTTTTGCAATTTTGCAATGTGATTTTAGTAC
>CAZQBM010000018.1:0-40448 GCA_964591945.1 uncultured Lachnospiraceae bacterium
ATATTCTGTAACATCAGAATAAGACCTATCAGAGTACCAATCATACCCCAAGCAGGTCCTGCCGAACCCAAATCCTGCCAAAAATTAATTTTCTTCTTATGACGTTCTTCCGTACTAATCAATTCAGTTTCCAAAATTGCACGGACTAGCTCAGGATCCGTTCCATCCACTATAAGTAAAATACCTTTTTTTAAAAATTCATCATCCAATTCGCTTGCAACTTCTTCCAAAGAAAGAAGACCTTCTTTACGTGCAACATTGGACAAATCAATAATCTTTGTAATCATTTCCGGGATATTCTGTGTTGGAGATTTAAAAATCAAAAGAAAACTTTTTAATCCTGCTATGTAATCCTTCATGGAATAAGCGGCCATGGTACTGAAAAACGCACCGCCAAAGGTAATCAGGACAGACTTGAAATCCCAAAAATATTTAATTCCGGCGACTCCGTCATCTCCTGTCAAGATACCTAACATCATCATGGCAAAAGCGACAACGAGTCCAATAATCGAAGCCAAATCCACTGCTACTCACCACTCATTTCGCATCAATTTGCAAAAATATCCTTTCTATACGATTTTACTAAATTTTTCACGTCTTGTCTACTTTCTTTTACAATTATTTTCTTTCCGGTAACCAAAGAAATAACCGTATCGGGTGTTTCCTCAACAACCTCGATTAATTGGTCATTCACAAGGATTTTCGCACCGTTTAATCTGGTCAATTCAATCATATTTGTCCCCCGTTTCCACACATTACCAAAAATAACCCTTTTAAAGCGAAAAAGCCTACAAATTATTCTGATTTATAGGTCTCTCAACTACTATATCTAGTATAACATATTTTATAATAATAAACAACCAGAGGACTATGAAAAATAGCCCTCTGGATATAAATTTTAATTATCTCTTAAGATTTACAAGTTCTTCAAGTAATGTATCAGAAACTGTAATAATACGGCTGTTTGCCTGGAAACCACGCTGTGTTGTAATCATCTCTGTAAATTCAGCAGAAAGGTCAACGTTACTCATTTCCAAAACACCGGTTGACATGTATCCGCCACCTGCGGTTACGTCTACACCGATTCCGTCGAATTCGCCGGAGTTCAAGGTTGCACTGTAAAGGTTATCGCCTTCTTTCTGCAAACCGGAAGCATTAGAGAAAGATGCTACAGCAATCTGTCCGAGAAGTCTTGTCTGACCGTTATCATAAGATGCATAAATCATACCGTTATTCTGGATAGATACGCCTGATAATTCACCAAGCTTACGTCCGGAACCAAGACCCTGCTTATCACCTGAAACCATACCGATTGTAGATGTCTTATTGTTGTTAAACATTGATGATGCAGTCCAATCAATTGTAACATCACTAAAATGTGTTAAATCCACGGGATTACCAAGAATATCCACTGTATTTGCCGCAAAATCAAGCACTGCGGTATCCGCGCCGTTAATAGACTTAAACTCACCGGTTGCGGTATCATAAACCAATGTGTTACCGGAAAGGATGGTTGTAGATGTAATCTGCGCCTGACCATCGGGTGCTACCATAAATTCATAAGTAGTATTCGGCTTTGTTGTATCGACGCCATACGCTTCTTCGATTGTAATTTCTTTTACGAAATTAGTTCCGTCATATGTTGTATTTCCATCAACAGTAAACTTCTGCGTAAAAGTAAAAGATACATTTCCGTCAGCATCCATTGTTGCCTGAAAATCCTCAAGGCCGTCTTTACCAAGTGCCTTTGCCCATTCATCAGCCGAAGAATCATTATTCAAAGTTACCGGATCGCCATTCTCATTTAAGTAATAATAGCACTTTCCTTTAGCCGCATCCACATAATAAATCAAGTTAAATGCTTCTTCCAAATCATCTTTCGAAATAGTACCCGTACCATTTAAAGTAACTTTAGCATTGGGGGCAAATTCAGTATCCTCTGCAATATAATTAGGATCGGTAGGATCTGTAGGTACTGAATATGTGATACCGCTTACTCTTTGCGCATCATAATCAGAGAATGTTTCAGAAAATCCAACTGTCTTATAATATGTACCATCACCGGTAGCATCATAAGTCACACCATCTAACATAGATGCCAATACAGTCTCGCTCAAAGTTGTATCCTGACCGAAGGTTGCAAGATCCTTAATACTTCCCAAATTGTAACGATCCACTAAAGACTCATTTGTAGCGCCATCAAGAACATCTGTTAATTCAACAGTATACTGACCTTCTTCTTCCAAATTTTTAATTGCAAATTTCGCTGTATAAGAATAACCTAAACCATCATAAATACTTACGCTGATTACTTTACCGTCTGCAGATGCTGCATTGGTATCATTTTTATCAAGAATACCGGAAACATATGCCTTCGTTGTTGCTTCAGGAGGATATGTTAAATTGTCAGCACTCATAATTCTCAAAGGCTCAACAATATCCTGCTTAATTGTCTGTGTTGTAGGATCTACGCCCCAACCCATAACGTTATAACCGTTTGCTGTCATAGCAAGGTTACCTGCTGCATCCACATAGAACGAACCGTCTCTTGTAAAATAGTTATTCATACCATCATTCACAATGAAGAAGGAATCACCGGTAATTCTGATATCAAAAGGATTACCTGTTGTCTGTGTTGCACCTGCTGTTGTGATTGCAGTAGAAATCGCACCGCTTGTAACACCAAGACCGATCTGCTTTGCGTTAACACCGGCTGTACCTGTTGTTTCATTCGGTCCTGAAGCAGCCTGTGTTGTCTGATACATTAATTCACTAAATGTAATAGACTGAGATTTGTATGCAGTTGTATTTACGTTCGCAATGTTATTACCAATAACATCCATTTTGATCTGGTGGGTCTTTAAACCTGCTACACCAGAATATAATGATCTCATCATAATATTTGACCTCCCAATCGTTATTTTGACGTTTTCGTTTCCTCTGTCAGTCAGAAACGTTAGCCTCCTTGTAAGGTCCGGCTATGCAATTACTGCTCCGTCAATATTTGTAAAAATGTTTCCTCTGGCTTCTGTCTGATCTAATGCCGTGACCACCGTTTTATTCGGTACATTCACGATAAAAGCTAATTCATCTACAATTACCAGAGAGTCTTTGATGCCTTTCTGACCTGCATTTCTGGCACCTTCCTGTAATCGTTCCATCTGCGTTTCCGATAATTCAATATTTCTATCGATCAATCTTCCTGCCGCATGTTTGGAAAATTTCAGTTCCGTGACCTGTTGTTCTGTTTCCGTTGTCCGGCTCAAAACCTCTTGGAATGATAATCCCGTTCCGATTTGTTGTCTCGGAATTGTTTTGTTTACGGGAAGTTGTCCGTTTACCTGTAGGTTTGAAAGGAATTGACTGTTTTCAATCTTCATCCTCATCCCTCCTTGGAATTATTCGGTTACGGTTCCCTCCGCATTTTCAGCGCCCTCTCCTGTGTCACCTTTATTCTCATTCTTAGATGCTTCGTTCTTTGCTGCTTCTTCTGCAGCTGCAAGAAGTTCATTTAACTTATTTACATATTCGCTAATCACTTTTTCTTTTTCTTCACCAAGCATTTCTACCTGATAATCAGTCATAGTAGCGTATGTATTGTAAATGTTAAGAATTGAGGTTGCATCATTTAAGGTTACCTGTTCAATCTTCGGAAGCTTTTCAAGTTCTTTGTTAATGGTCGAAATCGCTTCAACCCCTGCCTGGTATTCATCATCTACAATCTGTACAACATCGTCTACGGAATAAAGTGTACCGTCGATGCTTACATATGCTTTGTTACCCTGGTAACTTACGGATTCTACCTGACCCTGTACCGTAGTTGTCTTTCCGGAATCGGAAGTGCTTTCTACGATTACTTCCTTACCAACCATTTCAGATGCTCTTGAAAGTGTCATATTCGCACTCATATTTTGCATCTGCTCTAATTCAGAGAAGGTTGCATACTGAGAAATATATTCCGTATTTGAAGTAGGCTGAAGGGGATCCTGATATTTCATCTGCGCTACCAATAACTGTAAAAACGCTTCTTTATCCATTGAGTTTGCGGATGCCGATGTTTTCGTTTCTTTTTTTGCAATTTGAGATGTATTTGTTACCAATTCCCCATCTACAAAAGGTGCTGCTAAACTCATATATCGTTCCTCCTATGCCTTAAAATCTACTGTATTTCCGTCTGTTTCCATCATTTCTGCTACGAGCTGTTCTTCTTCTGTCAACTCTTCTTCTGTCCAATCACCGTTCAAATTAATGCTGCGTGTTGAACTTCTCTTTGCCTCGGTCTGTGCCTGCGCATTCTCTTCGTTGCTATGCTGCATATTCTGGTTAAAAGCATGGCTTTCAACGGTTACTTCCACAGCATCAACTTTGATACCCTGTTCTGCAAAGTTTTCTTTTAACTGAATCAGCTGTACTTCCAAAGCAGCCTTAACCAATTCATTCTGTACCGTAAGTTGTGCGGTAACATTACCCTGCTTAGAGCTTAAGTGAATGTGAAGCGTACCAAGGTTTTCGGGATTTAACTGCATCTCCACCTCGGAAATTCCGGGTTTAATGTTTGTCTTAATATATTCCCCGATTTGATCGTAAATCTCCTGCGTACCAAGATTGTTACCTGCGATATTCTGGCTAAAATCTGTTGTAGTCTGATTTACCGTCTGTGTGTTGTTTAGCTGGAATGAATTCTCCGATACTACCTGACCGTTTTCTGCCTGTTGTCCGTGTCTGTTGTTTCCTTCATGGTTTTCCTTGTTGGTCAATTCAGATGTTTCTTTCACAGTTGTTTCTTTTACAGTTGTTTCATTTGCATCATTTGTATCGCTTTCAACTTCAACATTCTGCTGATTATCATTTTCAACAGTTTCTTTCGAATCTGTTTCCTGAAGTGTTACTTCATCAGCAACTACCTCCTGTGAAGCCATTTCATTTTCCGCAAACTGTGCAAGTGCTTTCTGCATCTGTGCATCCGTCAATTGAAACTCTTCTTTTACATTACCAAGAAGTTCCTCTGCAACTGCTGTCAAATCCTGTAAAGTCTGATATGCATCTGCATTGGTAAGAAGTTCTACCGGCGTGGAAATCTGTTGAATTTCCATTACCAATGAAGTCATACCTTCCTGCGTAAACAAGGATGCGTCTGTCAAACCTAAAGTTTCCATTACTGCCTCCAACTCTTCCACCGAAATATCAAGTTTTTCAGCAATTTCATTTTTAAGTTCTTCCGCCGCCGTTTCCAGTTCTTTTTCTACATTTTCAACATCTTGTGATTCAACCGTCCCTTCTTCTTTTACGGTCTGCTTCAAATCATCTGCTTTCTTAGAGATGTTCATAGGCTTCTCCGTTACAGAAGTTTTGGTAGCAGGTGTCTGCTGAATTTCCATTCCTTCGGTTTTCTCCGCTGCCGTTTGAAAAATTCCTGCAAACTCACCGTTTTGTGAATCCATATTGCCCATATTATTACTGATATTGGCAATCATTTCTCCCAGCTGTGTTACTGTTGCACTGGTCATCTAAACTCCTCCTTCCTTATGAATTTTTCAAGGTTCGTCACATATTTTCAAGTATTTCATCAAATACCTTATGTGCAATCACATATTATATCGGTTTAAATCGCTATTTTCTTAACTCTCAGGCTCCATAATTTTTGTAATTCTTGCTGCTACTTCAGGGTCCATGACGCCTAAAATTTTGCCTCGGTCATCCGGCTGCATTGCGCCCAAAATTTTAGCTGCAAGTTCCAAGTCATCCGTCATAGCCTCGAAAATACCTGCCGCCTCTTTCGGCTTCATCTCCGAATAAGCTTGCGCATACTCTTCGATTTCTGCATCATATACTTCCTGATGCACCACCTGCTGATAAATTAACTCCGCCGTCTCCGGGTCCATACTCTCATAATACTCAATATACGCATTCACTCCGGGACCATTTTCGCTGTAGATTACTTCTTCATAGAATTCTGTTTTTATACGTTGGAATTCCACCTGATTATCTTCAAAAGTTTCCAAACGTCTTACTTCTTCTGTCAGCGCCGCAATCTGTGCTTCATAAGCTTCAATGGTCTCATTCTGGCTGTCAATCTGCGACTCGTACACTTTAATCTGATTTACAGCATCTTTCAAACTGCTGTATCCGTAATAACTCTCTGTATCATCCGTTTCCGTAATCGTATCCGCCGGTAAAATTTTATTCAACACCGGAATATCTTTCAATAAAGGCGCTGCAATATTAGTCCCGATTCCTGCCACATCCAATTTAATCAAAAGAATGGTAATACCGATCCAGATAACCACCAATAAAAGAGTAACAAAAAATACAGCAACACCACTGCCGGAAGATTCGGAATCCAATTCCGCCTCTTGAGCCGCCAGTTCCTTTGCACGACGTTTCACTTCTTTTTTCTGTTTCTTCTTCTCCGCTTCCAGTTTCTTGCGTTCTGCTTTGATTCGGTCGCGTTCTATTTTTTCTTGTCTGTTCTCATCACGAGCTGCCATAAAATACTCCTTTTACTGGACATTTCTTGCCGAACGATAACTGTTCAGCTGATCTATTTCCTTGCTCTCCGCACGGCTTTCTTCCTGTAAAAACTCCTCAAATGCATGTTCTTTCAACTTTTCATAAGTTCTTGTCTGGGTTATGGCATCCATCATCTTGCGTGATGCAGCATCTACCGCCTTTTGAGCTACATTTACAGCCAGCCTTTGCTGTTTCTCCAATTCCTGCGTATATTCAATTGCATTTTTATTATCCAAAATTTCCTGCACATCTATGGTTTGATTTCTCAATTCAATACCATAAGCAATGTAATCTTCTTTGCGTTTAATAATCTGCGTAAGCAGTTCCTGTTCCTCAAGAAGTTTCTGCTGCGCCTGGGCAAATTCAATTTTAGCCTGTTCTTCAAGCTTTGCCTTCATATCCAGAATACTTTGCATACGAAATCGAAAAACTGACATCGTTTACCTCTTTTATAAAACTATTCAAAAAGCTCTTTCATCAAATCCTGAGTTTCTTCATAAGTATATTTCTCATCCGTCATCTGACAAAGGAATTTATTTACCTTGTTGATATATGTAATTGATTCGTCAATGGACGGATTACTGCCCTTTTTATATGCACCGATATTTATCAGATCCTCAGCATCGTTATAAGTCGCAATAATGCTCTTGATTCGGGAGGCCAGACGTTTCTGCTCCTTGTCTGTAATCATAGACATACATCTGGAAATCGACTGCAATACATCAATTGCCGGATAATGATTTTTATGCGCCAGCTTACGATTCAACATAATATGGCCATCCAAAATACTACGCGCCGTATCCGTAATCGGCTCGTTAAAATCGTCACCATCAACCAAAACCGTATACAAGCCTGTAATAGAGCCTTTTTCATTTGTACCCGCACGTTCCAAAAGCTTCGGCATTTCTGCATAAACACTGGGCGGATATCCTCTTGTAACAGGCGGTTCTCCGCTGGCAAGACCGATTTCACGTTGCGCCATAGAGAAACGGGTCAAAGAGTCCATCATAAGAAGAACATCCTTTCCTCTGTCACGGAAATATTCCGCAATCGCAGTGGCAGTTTTTGCCGCCTTATTACGCTCCAAGGCCGGCTTGTCCGAAGTCGCAACCACAACCACGGAACGTTTCATACCTTCTTCACCAAGGTCATTCTCGATAAATTCCCTTACTTCACGACCACGCTCCCCAATCAATGCAATCACATTGATATCTGCTTTGGTATTTCTGGCAAACATACCCATCAATGTAGATTTACCAACACCGGAACCGGCAAAGATACCGATACGTTGTCCTTTACCTATGGTAATCAAACCATCTACCGCCTTAACACCCAAAGGCAACACTTCCGAAATAATTTCCCTTGCCATGGGATCCGGCGGCGGCGCTTCCACATTGTAAGATGCGCCTCCCGTAAAAGGCTTGCCATCCAAAGGCCTTCCAAGCCCATCCAAAACCTGCCCTAATAAAAAAGGACCAACCTGTACTTTTAAGGATGCGCCCTGATTTTCTACAAGACAACCTAAGCCGATACCATTCGTAACTTCAAAAGGCATCAGCAATGTCTTGTTATCTTTAAAGCCTACCACCTCAGCCATAATGGAGTTACTTTTATCATCCTCCGTGTAAATACAGCAGATATCGCCAAGGGTAGCATCCGGCCCTGCCGACTCAATGGTCAGACCCACCACGTTTACTACCCTTCCAAGCTTTTTAAAATAATTCTTCTGTTTTAACCGCTGATATTTATCTAAGTTAATGGTACTCATTAAAAATCCCTATGTTTCTTATTGTTGTTCATAACTTAAAATTTTTAACTGCTTACGAAGTTCTTCCATCTGGGTTTTAAAACCGCAATCAAAAATCGCTCCGTCCGTTTCAATGATACACTGCCCTTTTTTCATGCTGAAATCTTCTATAACCTCAACATTCTCCGCTGCAATACCCGTACCGGCCACAAGGCCCTTTTTCTGCATGGAAATATAGGGATAATCATCTTTGGATACGTGTAAAAGAAACTTTTTAACACCTTCCATTTGGAACAACGTAGTGTTTACAAGGTGTAAAAGTATCTCTCTGTGTTCTTCTAAGACAATTCCAAGCACATGTTCATAAACATCTGTAATTGCATCTACAAGTCTCGGCTCTAATTCTTCCACAACATTACGGTAATCATCCTCAAGGTCTTTTTGCATACGTTCCAAATCCTGCATCTTATGAGAAAGTTCCGCTTCACCTTTTTTTAGGCCTTCCGCATATCCTTGTTCCCTGCCAGCCTTAGAAGCTTCATTCTTAATTTCCAAAGCTTCCTTCCTTGCTGCCGCAAGAATTTCTTCTGCTTCTTCATTAGCTTTCTGCACAATATCGCTAGCCATTTTACTGGTAATCTGCATATCGGCCTTACTACCCACATCCGTAACCGCAATACCTTCTGTAAAGTCAGAATTCGTTTCTTCGCCGTCTTTTAAAAGCACGGCAACTTCGGCTGCACCAATGCCTTCCGAAAAAACGCCTTCCAACGCTCCCTCTGTATCATTCTGTACATATTGGGCAATATTCTCCAGTTTCTTGGCAACAATATCATTGCTGTTTATGATACGTACTTCCCTCTCCTGCACAACCGCAGAAGATTTAAAGAAATTACTAGACAATGACTTCGTCACCTCCACCTCTGGAAATTACAATTTCACCGGCATCTTCCAACTTACGAATGGTATTAACAATCTTTTGCTGCGCCTCTTCAACGTCTTTCATACGAACAGGACCCATAAATTCCATATCTTCCTTAATCATAACGGCAAGACGCTGGGACATATTTCGGAAAATGGTACCCTGTACCTCTTCATTAGCACCCTTAAGCGCGATCGCCAAATCATTATTGTCCACATCACGCAACACACGCTGGATTGCACGATCGTCGAGAAGCAAAATATCTTCGAACACAAACATTTTCTTTCGGATTTCGTCCGCCAATTCGGGATCTTCGATTTCCAATGTTTCCATAATGTGCTTCTCTGTACCACGATCTACCGTATTTAAAATTTCTACTACATGGTCTACACCACCGATAATGGTGTAATCCTGATTTACAAGGTTTGCAAGCTTTGATTCGAGAACCTTTTCCACCTCTTTGATTACATCCGGACTTGTTCTGTCCATAGTTGCGATACGTTTTGCAACCTCTACCTGTTGTTCCGGAGACAATGCCGAAACAATCATTGCAGATTGCGAAGGTCCTAAATAGGATAAAATCAATGCAATGGTCTGAGGATGTTCATCCTGAATAAAGCTCAACAACTGGCTGGCATCGGTTTTACGCACAAATTCGAAGGGTTTTACCTGAATTGACGCAGTCAAACGATTGAGTACTTCCACAGCTTTGTCCGCACCCAGCGCCTTCTCCAGCAATTCCTTCGCATAGCCGATACCGCCTTCCGCAATATACTGTTGCGCAAGACAAACTTCATAAAATTCATTAATTATGGTTTCTTTAATTTGAGGGGTAACACTTCTTGTATTCGCAATTTCAAGTGTCAATTCCTCAATCTCTTCTTCTTTTAAATGTTTAAAAATCAAAGCAGACTTCTCCGGTCCCAACGAAATTAAAAGGATTGCCGCTTTTTGAAGTCCTGATATTCTGTCATCGCCTCTCATTACGACTTACCCCCAATCTTCGTTCAGCCAGTTACGCAACAGGTTTGCAACCGCTTCCGGATTTTCTTCTACAAATTTCTCAATCATCTTTCTTGTTTCAGACTTCGTTTCAAGTTCAATATCCTCCAAAGGTTCTGCAGGCATTGACTGCAACAAATTCTCCACAGAAAGTTCTTCCGGCTGTTCTTCCTCTGCCTTATCACGCTTAAAGCTGCGAATGACAACATAAGCCAGAAGCAATAATATAATAATAATTAAAACAATCTGTAAAACATCAGTAAACTCTACACCGGTCAATGCAGATTCTTTATCTACAAAAAACGGTTCTTCATATGCAACGATTGTAATATCTTCTAACGCAATACCGCTTGCATTAGATACAACTGAATATAATTCCGGATCCACTTCCAATTTCTTTCTGTCTGAATTGGCAAGCTTATACTCTTCCCATGTAATTCCGTCAAGCAAGCCCAATTCTCTTGCATCTTCTTCTTTAATCACATTATAAGAAATTGCAGTAACCGCAATCGATGACTCATCATAAATAATGCTGCCTGCCGGAATCTTTTCTACAGTTGTTTCCGAATTCGGCAGATAATCCTTTTCAAACTGGGATACCGAGCTGGAACCGCCTTCTCCCTGGCTCCATACATAGGTATCGTCTCCATTGCTGTCGGTACCGGGCACCATAGCCGTACCACCATCCGTTTCTGCTTCATAAGAAGACTCATGGGATAAAACACCCTGCATCTGTCCGTCAGCCGGTGTATATTCAATCTCTGTTCTTTCTGTCTCTGCAAAATTAACCGATAAATTACTTGCAACTTCAATCAAATCAAATTCATTGGTCCCCTGAAGTACTTTCTTTACTTCATTACGGATAATCGCTTCAGCCTGCTGCTTTAATGTAAGCTGATTGGTTGCATTGCCGATAGACGAAGTATTGTCATCTCCGCTAAACAATAAATTACCCTGGGTATCCATAATTACAATTCGTTCCGTTGTATCATTACCGATTGCGGTTTTTACCGCATTGGCAATGGCATTGGCCTGGTCCGAACTGCAGGTACTGTTCAATTTCAATAAAATATTTGCTGAACTCTCTTCCTGATTCGCAATCAAAGTCCCGTCATCTTCGGGAATATGTAAGGTTACGGTAGCTTCTTCCACAAATTCCACATCTTCCAGCATAGAAGTCAACTCACCCTGAAGATAGGCAGTATATAACTTCTCCTTATCCGCTTCCGTAGTAGTAAGACTGCCGGAAACAACATCCGTCAATTTAAAAGTTTCCGTAAGGATATTATTGGAATTAATTAAAATATTAGCATCCGATAACTGATCTTTATTGATTTCATAAACCAATCCCTGACTGTCCGCAACTCGGTAATCATAATCACCTTCATCCAATAAAGACTTCACAGTTGCAGACTGAGTTGCATTCTCACAGGTAACCAATGCCACATATTGCGGTCTCGATACCAGGGTGATTAAAATTGCAAACGCAACAATAAAACCAAGCAGAGCCGCAATCATCGCAGTCTTCTGCTTAGATGAGAATTTATTCCACCACGCCATAAACTTAGGCGGAAATTCTTTTAACTTATCGATCAGTTTTTCAACCACTTTTTTATCTCCTTAAAATCTTAAATCTGCATCTGCATAATCTCACGATAAGCCTGAATAAACTTATCTCTTACCGCCACCGTATACTGCAATGCCGTCGATGCCTTCTGCAAAGAAATCATCAAATCATGCGTGCTCTCGGTTTCACCCAAAGCAAACTTAATTTCTTCATTCTCCGCATCGGACAGATACGCGTTGGTGGTCTGCAAATTATCAATTGCCGAATTCAGCATTACCGAAAACATATCGCTGCCCTCGGCCACTTTGGTTTTGTTCGCATTATACTGTTCCAAAGCCTCAGTATTCACTTTATAAATTGCTGAAAGGTCCATTTCTATTCTCCTCTAAAAACAACTAAGCCTTATGCCTTACCGACATCCAAGCCCTTAAGCGCCATAGATTTACTTGCCGAAAAAGCGGTTGCATTGGCTTCATAACCTCTGGTAGCATCAATCAGGTTTGTCATTTCCGTAATGGTATTCACGTTAGGATATGTAACATAACCGAATTCGTCCGCATCAGGATGCGAAGGGTCATATACTTTATTCATTCCCGAAGTAAAATCTTCCTGCACGGTAGTCACACGAACACCCTTGCCGACTGCATTCGTAAAAGAACTTGTCGCATTTCCGAATACGGTTGCAAAAGACTCGTTTCCCGGTCCCTTTGCCTGAAAAGTAACCACTTTACGACGATAAGGTGTACCGTCTTCGGTTCTTGTTGTATTGGCATTTGCCACATTTTCTGCAATAACATCCATACGATATCTCTGTGCTGTCAGACCCGAAGCACTGATATCAAAAGCATCAAACATACCCATATTACGCTACCTCCCTATCCTTATGATTTCATAACAGCCTGCAGGTTCTGGAATTCCTGCGTAATACTGTTCATTAAACCGTTGTATTTAATCTGATTCTCTGCAAGATTTACGTTTTCGGTATCAATATCCACGTTATTGCCGTCCAATCGATACATTACTTCTGTAGAATCGGTATATACCGTTGGATTCAAAGTCTTTAAATTCACATTGCTGATTTTGGCATCCATACTTCCGCCACTGGCTCCCAAAATTGCATGACGCAACTCATTCTCAAAAGACACATCCTGTCTTTTGTATCCCGGAGTTGCCGCATTGGCAATATTATTCGTGATTGCTTCGTTTCGTTTCCACGAAGCATCTGCCGCCTTATCAAGCACATTTATGTAATCAAAAGTATTCGTTCCGAGCATCTTACTCCTCCTGCTTATGGGCACACTCTACCCACTCTATTTTATTATAGTTTATTTCTATAAAAACACAAGCTATTTTTAAGAAAAAACCACTTTATATTGTGTTTTTTTGCAAAGCATCCACAATATGTCCGTTTTATGTAAACAAGAAAAGGATTTATCGCTTTCACAATAAATCCTTTTATCTTCATCCATATAAAACAGCTTCCGTGCCGCGTTTTTATAAAATGTGTTTCACACTATATATCGGCAGACCAAAAACAATTCTTAATACTAATTCTCGCCTTCTTTTAAAAGCTTAATTTCTTCAAACACCATATCGTTCATAACCTTAATATAGGTTCCCTTCATACCGGAAGAACGGGACTCAATCACACCGGCACTTTCCAACTTACGTAGTGCATTTACAATGACAGAACGGGTAATGCCTACGCGGTCCGCAATTTTGCTGGCAACCAAAACACCTTCCATGCCACCAAGTTCATCGAATACATGAATAATTGCTTCCACTTCAGAACCCGACAAAGTGCTGATTGCCGATTTCGCTCCGGCCACACGTCTGGACTCTTCTGCCGTCTCTTCCGTTACCGAGCGAAGAATTTCCAAGCCAACCACACTGGTTGCATATTCGCACAAAATAATATCATCAATTTCATATTCTTTATTATTACGATATAAAAATAAGGTTCCTAAGCGTTCGCCCGCAATCACAATCGGCGTAATCACACCGCGATACAGGGAACAATCCGTTTCTTCAAATCCAAGAGTACTTAAATTCACATTCTCTTTGGTTGATAACACCCCAAGAAAACGCTCATTCAAATCCGCATCAATAAAAACACCTTTCTTCTCCCCAAGAAGTTCTCCAATCGCAGGCACCTTCGGTGTATTGCCCATTCCAAGAATTTTCCCTTTACGGCTGATTACCAGAACATTAGATTCCGTCACATCGCGCATCACCTTACAGATATCGGTAAAAACTACCTTCCCTGCGTTGTTGCTGTATAAAAGTTTAACAATTTTTCTGGTCTTGTCTAATAACTGTACGCTGCTCATGTTCTCTCCGTAAATAAAAAAAGTACGCTCCGCGGACTTCATAATAAAAAATGGTTATGCAACCACCTCAAGTTACATAACCATTTTAACACAATTATTTGAATTGTGCAACATTTCACAAACTATTTATCTTTTTGTCTGACATAGCCGCATTCCTGCTTTGCACAAACAAGCTTGTTACCTCTTACCAATAAAACATCTCCACAATCCGGACACTTTTCATTGGTAGGACGCTGCCACACCATAAAATCACATTCAGGCATCTTCTCGCAGCCATAATAGGTACGGCCTTTTTTGGTTTTACGGACCACTACTTCAGCGCCACACTTCGGACAAGTCACGCCAATCTTCTCAAGGAAAGTCTTGGTATTACGGCATTCCGGGAATCCGGGGCAGGCAAGAAACTTACCATGGGGACCGTATTTAATAACCATATTACGTCCGCAAAGCTCACAAACCTCATCAGAAACCTCATCAGCGATTTTTACTTCGCCCAAATCCTTCTCAGCCTGCTTAACTGCCTCATCCAAATCAGGATAAAAGTTAGAAACCACCGTCTTCCACTGCACGGTACCTTCTTCTACTTTATCAAGCAAAGCTTCCATATAAGCAGTAAAGTTAACATCCACAATACTGGGGAAAGCTTCCTTCATCATATTGTTTACTACCTGACCGATTTCCGATGCGTACAGATTTTTATTCTCTTTAATAACATAACGACGCGCAATAATCGTTGTGATTGTAGGCGCATAGGTACTGGGACGGCCGATGCCTAATTCTTCCAACGCGCGTACCAAAGCTGCTTCCGTATAATGCGCAGGCGGCTGGGTAAAATGTTGCTGTTCTTCAAAGCTTTCAAATGTAAGCTTTGTATCCTTGGTAATGGAATTTAACAAGCTGTTATTCTCAGCCTTTTCATCCTCTTCCTGCATATAAACACTTCTGTAACCGTCAAATGCTACCTTAGACGCACTGACGCGGAAAGAATATTCTCCGCCCTTAATGCGGACAGATACCGTCTCAAACAATGCAGGTGCCATCTGACTCGCCGCGAAGCGCTGCCAAATTAATTTATAAAGTCGTAACTGATCTCTGGAAAGAGAATCTTTTAACTTATCCGGTGTCATTGCAATATCTGTAGGACGAATTGCTTCATGAGCATCCTGGATACGCTTTTCCTCTTTTTTCTTATTTTCTTCTTTCTGCACATACTTCTCACCATAAGTAGCAGAAATATATGCCGCAGCTGCATTTTTAGCCTCATCAGACACACGTGTAGAGTCGGTACGTAAATAAGTAATCACACCGACGGTACCGTTACCTTTAATATCAATACCTTCATATAATTGCTGTGCAATACGCATCGTCTTCTGGGTTGCGAAACCAAGTACCTTACTTGCTTCCTGTTGTAAAGTAGACGTTGTAAAAGGAAGTGGGGCTTTCTTACTTCTTTCCCCTGTTTTAACATCATCAACAACATATTCTACATTCATGAGTGCTTTTTGAATGGCCTCTACGTCGCTTTTTGAGCCTAAATCAAGCTTTTTATCCCCTTTACCGTAAAAGGATGCCACCAAAGGCTTTTTCTCACCCTGTAAGCCAAATGACGCGTTTAAGCTCCAATATTCTTCCGGAATAAAAGCATCAATCTCTTCTTCACGGTCACAAATGATGCGCAACGCAACAGACTGCACACGACCCGCACTTAATCCGCTTTTTACTTTAGCCCAAAGCACAGGCGAAATACGATATCCCACCATACGGTCAAGAATTCGTCTGGTCTGCTGTGCATCTACAAGATTCATATCGATTTCACGGGCATTTTTCAAGGACTCTTTCACTGCGTTCTTGGTAATTTCATTAAAAGTAATTCGATATACCTTTTTACCGCCAAGTTTCAAAGCCTCATACAAATGCCACGAAATTGCCTCTCCTTCACGGTCAGGGTCAGTTGCGAGATAAATCTTCTCTGCCTTCTTTACTTCTTTACGAAGTGCAGAAAGCACATCCCCTTTTCCGCGGATGGTAATATATTTCGGTTCATAATCATTCTCAACATCAACCCCCAACTGACTCTTAGGCAAGTCCCTTACATGTCCGTTGCTGGCTAAGACTTCATAATTCGTTCCGAGAAATTTCTTGATTGTTTTTACCTTAGCAGGCGACTCCACAATTACAAGATATTTTGCCATTTCTTTTCCCCTATTCATTCAATCCTATTCCCCTTTTTAGGGTAACCGTTATCGACTATACACCAAAAACTTTTATCTGGCAAGGAAAATTTTACAAAGTGACCAAAAAAATTATTTTTGTAATAATTTCCCGGTCACTTCCAAAAAGGTCAAATAATATTAAAAATCAATTCAATTTTAACTGTTCTCCAATTGGCCAATCGCTTCTCTGCTGATAAACATCTTCTCTGGCATAAATATAACGATCATTATAGTCTATAATGAATTTATCAGGTTTATACACTTCAAAACGATAAACCGGCACATAGCTCGGCATTTCTTCTTCAATCGGAAGCGCATCTAATACAAAGGCATGTCCTATAATAAATTCAGGGTAACCATACGTGGCAATTTCTTCCAAAATAAGCGCCTGTTCATCCGCCTCCGGCACACGCTGCATATTATAGGAAATGTCTTTATTTCCGCCATTGTGATTATAAAAGATATTCTCATCAAAATATGCCAGGCAATCAAAAAACTGTGTTACCGATACAACATGATAATATTTAGAGGCATCTGTATAATCTTCCGGATTCTCAAACGGTCCGACTCCCATAATATCCCATTGCAACGCACAATTGTATTGATCTGCGCCAACCATTTTAATTCCTTCGGTCAATTCCTTGGTATACCAGGTCTTTTTTAACAAATCCGTACCAGAACAAAATACATTCCAAGCCAGTGACATTCCCAAACATAGAATTAACGCAAACACAGGCATTTTACTTGCTATTTTATGATTCTTAGAATTTATAACCTCTAAAAGCTTCAGCAGCTTACTATCTTTACACTGCTCCTTTTCATCTAATGCGCACCAAAAAACAAAAATAAGAAAAAGATGAATAATACCAATATGATGATACCAAAAATATACCGTTGCCGAAAATAAAGAAAATACAGTATATGGAACAATTAGCAGTAAAAGCTTACGATACTTTTTGGCATAATAAACCAAAACCATAATCGTCATAAATCCAATAAATAAATTAATATAGGAAGAAACTCCTCCGGTCACAATTCCTTCTGCATAATTTTGCAATCTTGCATCCATCCCCACATCCATAAACATCGAATCTGCGGGTCCCAGAATAAACATATAGATTAATCCATATAAAATAGTCATAAAAGAAAATGCAGCCACACTGTTTGTATCATCTTTGGGCATCATCAAGAATAACTGCGCCAAGTTAAAAATCAATAATACAAATAATGCAATCACTTGTTTAAGATAGTTTGACTTATACTTTGTAAATAATTCAACAATCCATACCAAACAAATCCCTGCAGCCAAAGCCATTCCATACGCACTGCTTGCGCATATAACCAATAAAGATGCCATAAAAGCAAATGGTTTCTTGCCTTTTTCCTTATATGTAGTTGCCGCAAGAAAAAGACCCAACATGGTCAAACAATATGGACGAACCACTATACCAAATCGAAAGAATATGTAATAAGTAAATGGCAATAAATATTTTACAGTTTTCGGAAATGGTGAACGGAATAATAATATTCCCACAGATAAAATCCAACAAAATGCCCCCGGAATTCGCAAACCAACCTCAAAAGAAATTCCTGTTTTAGCAAATAAGGCAAGAATAAGATGCCAAAAAGGCGGATGCCCTTCATAATGCGGGATTTCAAACAGCAATTCATACCAAGAGGCATCTCGTGCAATCATCCAAGCCTGCGCTTCATCATACATAGGCTCATGAAAGAATGAAATTATAAAATATAATGCAATAAATATTCCGAATATAATCCATTCCGTTTTTTTATTATTATCAAACAAAAAATTATGCTTCATTTTTACTCCGTAAAACCGGTTTTAATTTGTTCATAAATCGGCCAATCTTCTCGTGTTGCATAGATATCACTGCGTACATATACAAAGCTTCTTGCATACAACGCATTATATTTATTAATGCGATAGCACACCGTACCATAAACAGGTAAATATTGATATTCTGAAACATCCAGTCCCATCATACCAAGAATTTCAGGTTCACCGATAATAACCTCCGGATAACCTTGTTCGCCCAATTCTTGTAAGTATACCATACTTTCTTCCTGCGAAAGCATATCATGCTGAACGTAACGATGAGCATCATCGCCACCATTAAAATTGTAAATATAATTACGACCTTCTTCATCGTAAGCAAGAATATCAACAAAATTACACATTTTAACATATTGATGATAATCTTGGGCATTTAATTGCTTTACATCTATACTAATTACATAGCCGTCTTCTGATTCCGATACAATATCTTCTTGCGAACCCAATTCATCGCTTGGCATCGCGTTGGCATCTTTTTCCATCTCCTCATACGTCCATTGATTAACAACCCTGTAATCCTTCAATCCATATTCTTCCATCATTGCAGCCAAATCTTTCGCATACCAAACAGAATACTGAATATCATTTTTAACAGCAGATACAGTCCAAAACAATGACATACCAATTGATAAAGCCACGAAAAAGTAACCCAACTTCTTTGTAACATTCGGGCTTCCCTTTTCTAATTTTTGTACAATGGACGGTAAATTGATTTCAGCCGGTTTTTCAGCAAATCCACACCAAAATACAAAAAGAACAAACATCGGAACAATGCCGATATGATGATTATAAAAGTAGCCCAAAGCAGCATACCCCGCAAACGCAATATAGGGAACAAGCAATAATGCTTTCTTTTTTAACAAATGTGCCGCACCAATCATAACAACATATAACAAAAGAGAAATACAAATACATAATATTGTAGCATAGTCTGTAGTTATAATGTAATCACACTGCTGCAAGCGTCCCACCAAAGATATATCTGAGAGCAAAGCATCCGCCGGAAGTACAAGGAACGTATAAACTAAACAACGGATTTTTGAAAACTCTACTACTCTAACCTGCGCAAACGCATTATCAGCAGGCCATATGATCATCAATAACCCAACCGAAAAAATAAACATAACAACAAGAGACCAGAAACGTTTATCATGTATCGCTTTCTTAATAAAGTCTTTGCCTTTTAATTCTTTAATAATCTCAATTGTCCAAAGGACACAGAAAACACCTGCAAAAAGAATTCCGTACGCACTGCTCATACAAAGAAGATATAATGCCATAAGATATCGAACAGGCTTAAAATTTCTCTCTTTATAAAACAACGCCGCCAAAACAAACCCAAGAAACATCATAGAATAAGGTCTGCAGGTAACGGTATATTGATAAAACAAAAAATATGTAAACGGAATCAAACAACGAATCCATTTTTTAAAAGGTGCCTTAAAAATAACAAAACCTGCAGCCGCTGACGAAAAAAGAAATGCAGGAATACGAAGACCGATTTCCATAGGCACACCCGTTTTAGCAAACAAAGCAAGAAGCAATGTCCAAAAAGGCGGATGTCCTTCATAGTGTGGCAAATGCCAAATCATCTCGCCTACACTCGCATCCGAAGCAACCATCCAAGCCTGAATTTCGTCATACCAAGGTTCATGATAAACATACATAATGATAGTTAGAACCATAAAAAAAACAAAAAACAACCATTCCGATATAGGAAGTGTTTTCTTTATATCACTTTTTTCGTTTCCATTCTTCATATTATCCATCTCCATAATCCACCTTTTTACAAAAATATAACGTAATTTATTATATATGAATCCCCTTATAAAAGCAAGAAAGGAACTGTCCAAAGACAATTCCTTTCTAAAAACAATTATAAATTACTATTACAAACTAATACCCCACTCACTTGCCTGTGCAAAATATACATTACCGCCTTTATAATTTGCCATACTCTGTCCCGGAACCGCAAGCGTCATATCCATAACCAAATGACCCTCTTCACTATCTCCCGGCAATGTTACCATAAATGCAACTCTAATATCCCCTGTTGCAAATGCAGCCTTATCAGTATCTGAAGGAGAACAAGAGTCTGTTCCCTGATTAACAACAAATCCCGTACCTTCCGGATCCACCATCAAACCAAGCATAATTTTAGGACTGTTAGCAAGTTCTAATGAACTCATATTATGAGCAACTGTATTATACTCATTACTTAATACCGGTGTTTTTTCATACGCCTCGCCATCATCGTACTTTTGGTTATCATTCGCATCCTTATACATAACACCTGCATATTTATATGATACTTTATTAGCGGTACTTTGTGTATGTGCCACCATAGATGTTACATCAATACCATCTACATCAATCCAATTATAACGTCCGCCATCACCCGGATCCGTCTGCAAATAAACCAAACCATCTCCGGCTAACGATGTCCCTTTTGTCATAGTTCCGCCAACAGCCTTGGTGAAAAATCTAAGATATACTTTATCTCCGGTTTCATTAGAAAAAACAATCGATGCATCATCAGATTCCGGAACACCAGTTGTCAGCGTTTTACTGAATGTATCATTTGTACGGATACCAATGCTCAAGGTATCCGTTGTATCATCATTTACCGCATCAACACATTCATCCAAAGGTTTCACTTCAACCTTAGTAATCGCTTTGCTTAAGTCTTTATTTGATGCATTATTATATGTAATAAGAACAAAATCATAAGTATCATCAAACTTAGAAGACGGAGTAATAATAGGATCCGTCACACCACTGGGATTAACCAAACGGATGTCATAATCCTTCTTTAAATCAATTACATGGTAACGGTCCAATTCAATAACCGTATACTTTGATGCATTAGGATCTGCAGTAGGTGTAGATGCACCAATCTGCTGTACAGTCTTATTCTCAATAGCATTTCTGAAATATACATCCTTAACCGCAGAATATACATAACCATCATTATCCATAGAAATTTCAACGGTAACCATATTATCACTCAAAGGCTGAGGATCTGCATTGGTAGCATCATAAGGACTCCAGCCTGTCACGTCGAAATCAGTAACATAATCCGCCATTAAAGAAAGCGAACCATAAGACCCCGCTGAAGAGTCAGTCTTACTGTAGTATAATTTTGAGACAGACGCATCAAATACCAACCAATGCTTATAAATACCTGTAGTAACACTACATACTCTCTTACCGCTACCATCATGATACACACCACTGATGCCACCGGTAGAATCCACCATTAATTCTTCAATCTGGTTTGCAACAATCTGCGCCTCCGACTGTACTGCCACTTCACTGTTTCCGTTTCGATACGAAACAGATGTAGTACGCATAATCATTGCAACACCTAACATAACAATACCCATAATGAGAATTGTCATCAACAATTCAACCAAAGAATAACCTTTATTGTTTAATGTCTTCATTGTTTCTCCTCCCTTTTTAGTAAAGCAACTCGCATTTGCCTGTTGCCGGATACAACTGAATTGTTGCTGACTTATCACCATTGTAAATCACAACCGTGGAACAATAATCAGTACCGGATACTGCTTTAAAAGCACCGGTTGCCTGCTCGTAACGCAATGTAAATGTAGAACCGACAGGTATCAAATCTGTCCCGCCTTCTACTGTATAAGCGATTTGAGCAGGTGCTGAAATCAGCTCTACTTTCTTATCAGCCTTATCAGCAGATGTAGGATCACCTACATAATAATAATATGTACTTCCATCATATGAAATCTCAAGCGTACCGTTTGTAGTACCTCTTGCAACAGAAGTACTTCTTGCTTGATTCATTGTGGCGTGCAATTTTTCTGCCGCCTTATTTACATTGGTTCTCGATACCAAACCAATCGTTAAGCTCATTAATCCAATCATAATCGCAATAATAGCCATTACGAGAATTAATTCCACATAGGAAAAACCTTTATTATTTCGTCTCATAAACGTTCCCCCTATTCCTTGGTCCAATTTTCGTAACCAACAGCAGTATCAACTATCTTCTGACTGCTATCACCACCAACCGCTGCGCCAATAATTTTATTTACATTTGTATTAGCGTCATCTTTAATATATGAACCAATCACAACGTTCTCATCAGTATACCCTTCTGCTCTGTGAACAACTTTATGTGTTGCATCACTATAAAAATCACCGCTTTCTTCCACCAAGGCATTAAAAACATCACTACCTAACTGTGTAAGAATAATATTTTTCTGATTTTCGAACTTGAGTGGCTGCACGCTAAGGACTGTTGCGTGCAAATTAGCACCATCCTGTAATGTCGTTGCTTTAGTATTAATAATCAATTTATTTGCACCAATACCATTATTCAACTGATCTGACCAATGAATACGAATACCATAATCTACTCCATAATATTTCATCATCGATGTAGATTCTTTTGTATCCATAGTTTTCTTAAGTCTTGCCAACGCATCTTTTTCAAATACCTGAGGAAGAATACCATCATCTACAGTAGCGCTGTCAAGTCCTAACTGTGTCTTCAAAGCATTAAAATTAGTTGCATTCGGATCATCTTTATCTAGAATAACCGCTTTTGTAGCAGCATCAGCAGGTAATACAGTTGCTGTATCTGCCTTCTTAATTCCATACGGTGTATTGGCATAACCGCCGGCCCAACTTCCGTTTGTTAAATTCGGAAAATATAATGTTCCGCCATTAATCAATAAAGCGGCAGTATCTTCAATATAAATATTACCATATACAGTAAGATTTCCACCGGAAATACACATAACTGCTTGATCTTCCAATTTGATACTTCCGTACACTACCATATAATCACCCTTTTGAGTGAAATATGAATTACCACACAAAGTCATAGCTGTTACTTTACCGGGATCTGTACTACTTTCTGCCGAGTAGGTACCAGGTCCAATAAACGCATTACCATACCAAGTCAAACGTGTCGGCTTACCATCATTTGTTCCTGTAGTAATAGAACTATCCATTAATACACTAAACTCACCTACGCCACCCGGATCCAATGTTGCAGGACTTTCTTTTACACGGAATACCATATCTGTAGTAATTTTGTTTACATATCCGCTTTCAGCATCCTTATGTTCAATAACAACTTTCTTCAATGTAATCTTCTTCTGATTGCCACCTTCATCTTCTACCACATAATTATTCTCATTAGCACCTGCAGCAGTAGAAAAACGAACAGTATCTCCCTCTGAAGTAAATGTAAAATTATCATTATTTGCCGGAGTTGTTCCGGTGGGATAAACAAGTTCCGCAAGAGAAGCAGGATTATAGCGTGTGTAGGTCACACCGCCAACATTACTTTCATGATAACCAACAACTTCTTTCAACTTATCTACCGGTTTCTGCGCCTCTGCAACTGCATTACGAACATTGGTAGACAATGCCGTCATATCTTTTTCAGTATCATAGAAATTAACTTTCGATTCATAGTTCACTACCTTCATCTGATAGTTAGAATATGACATATATAACAATGCACTTGCAAGAATTGCAATAAATGCAACTGCAATCATTACCGAAAGAAGCGCTGCACCTCTGTTATCTTTTAACAATTTCTTATTCATTATCCTTACTCTCCTTCCTATAAATTCGCAACTGCGCCTTCAACAGAAGTCAGTTTTGTTTCAAAGTGTCGAATCTCCGTAGTCGGCTCTTCACCGGGATTTGCAGGTGGGACTTCAACCTCAACAAGATCAAATACTTCCACCGTCACATCATATGTATGATATTTTCCGGAACTATTTACAGGTTCAAACCAAATAATCACATCAAATGTATATCCGTTATATTTAACATCTCCCATTGCTACACCAAATTTGCCGGGAGACGAAGGAAATTCTAACGAATATACAATTTCTTCACCCAGACCGGTTCTATAACTGGTCCACATATCCAATTCAAATTTATGTATATCCGTGGCCGCAATACCATAATCTGATGCTTCAACCTCATAACTTAAAGATTCAAATCTCATTGAATCATCTGCCTTCGTGAGCACGGCCCTAATACCTTCTGTATCCGTGTCTACAGTCATACCGCTTAAAGTTTCCATTATGATAGCCGAAACGTCAGTTGCTGCCATTAATTTCTTCGAACGATTGTTTATGTTCATAGACGTAATAAACAATTGTAAAATCGGCGCTGCAACCAACCCCAGAATAACAATTGCAAGCAACACTTCAATTAATGAAAAACCACGATTCTTCTTTTTGATTTTTTTCATTACTTTCATTCTTTCCCTCCACAAAAACCATACTTTTTGAGTTTTTATCATAAGATAACTTTGTTCTCCCATCATAGAAACTCAAACAAAGCACAATATCCTTGTGGCACGGTAATGTGCCACAAGGAAACATTATTGTTACTCTTCTTCACCCTCAGCTTCTTCTGCAAGCTGTTCAGCCAATTCTTCATCAGAAATATAAGTACCGAAAATACTTTCATTTCCGTGATTCATGGTAGGAATCTTTGCAGGTGCAAGTTCTCTGCCATCTGCTGTAATAGCATACTGCTGAAGTATAAACATACCGCTAAGTTTTCCGGTTGCATCATTATAAGTCATATCAACAGAAGAAACTACCATACGTTCTTTATAATTCATAATATATTCTAAGAACTCTTTCATATCCTCATAATTACACTCATAAGATACAGACGTCTGTGATCTAACACCATCAATGGCACCGGTTACATTACCGGCCTCATCAACTGTACCTGCAATAATCGGTGTAACCGAATTACCCGAAAAGCTCAAGGATGTCATTGCCATAGGCATTTCAAATTCAAGACCTCTTAAGAACATAATGATGTTTTCCTGACGAATTCCATGTGCAAAATCAAGCATAATAACTTCTCTTTCAGCTGTCATTCTATCAATTTCGCTCAAATAAAATTCTCTCTGTTCATTTAATGAACTTAAGTAATCATATCTTTCCTGTAAAGTTACGATTTCACCTTCAACCGCAACCTGTTTTTCCTTAGTAGGCTTAATAACCAACAAATAAGGCAACGCAATAACAAGCGCAATAAGAATAATTACAATAAGCTTTTTATCTCTATTACTGATTTTCATTACTGTGCTCCTCCTTCTACGTTTTCTTCAACAGGTTCACCAAGAACACATGAGAACTGATATGTAACAACGGTTGATACCGTTTCTTCATCTGTCTCTTCGGTCTCTTCTACTACGATTCCCGGGATTTCACCTTCATCTTCCGCAATATTAGGAATTGAGAAAGACTGAACATATTCTATTTTTCTAACATTAACAATCATATCCGCTACAGACTCTTTATCCGGTGCTGTAACTGTAAAAGAAATTGCACCTTCCGCAGATGAGAAACCATTAATAATCATATTAGTAGGAAGAATCTTCTCTAAATCATTAATAAAACGTAATACAAGTTCGTTATTTGATTTGGTAGAATCTGCAAATGCAACAACACTATCATATGCAGCTTTCGAATTTTCGTAGTCTAATGCAATTTGCTCAACATCTTCAATTGCTTTAATATTAGCATTTAAAAGATCTCTCTCTGCAACCTTGCCATAATATACAACCATGGTCCATACAACCCATCCAACTACAGAAACTACTGCAAGAATAAGAATTGCATATAAAATCTTATCTGCTGTTCTTGATACGTTTTCCTTGCTCTTTCCTCTGTTAAGATTCAATCCGATAGGATTCAAAACAGCACCAAAGTTAGCAAGATAACGAAGCGCAGTCTCACTTGTTAAGTATGACTTACTTCCGGCCTTAATACCCTGTAAGGTTGAGAAGTGAGTAACCTGTGCACCCAACTCCTGCTTTAAGACTTCATCGATACCTGCAATCGCTGAACCTTCACCGAACACACGGATACCATCAATGATACGATCCGGGTTACGGCTTCTGTGGTATTCTACGATACGTCCGATACTACTAATCAAGTAACGTACTGCTTCTGCGTACTCTTCTTCAGTAACCTGACGATCAAGCATATCTCTGTTTGAAAGCAATGTCTTTGCTTCTTTTTCTGTTAACTTCTTAATCTCCATCATGGAGTTGATAACAGCGTTTTTACCGTAAGGTACGCTACGCTGTAAGATAACTGACTTACCGCTCATAACGTTAACGAAAGTCATATCTTTTTCAATCTGCAATACGAGTTCAGTGTCGCCTTCCTTCATCTGAAGACTTAATAACTGAAGTACAGAGTTACCTACGTAGTCGATATCTTCTACAGTAAGTCTTAATTCGTCCGCCAACTCGTAGTAACATTCAACCAAATCACGAGGAGCAGCAACCGCCGTTAAACGTAACTTCTTTCCTTCCACATCCTGGAATGTTTCCATTACAGTATGCGCAAAAAGGAAATCTCCTGTGGTACTCATAGGGAAGTACTCACTTGAGTTAGCCTCCAAAATCGCTGCAACTTTCTTGTCTCCGCGAACATAAGGAATTACAACTTCCTTATTCGCAATCTTCTTGGAAGAAATTGTAAAAATAACTTTACTTGCCGAGAATCCCCTTCCAAATACGCAACCCCTGATTGCTTCTGCAATTGCCGGAACATCAGTAAGATAACCGTCGTCCATAGCACCTGTCGGTGTTGCAACTTCTGTTGCATTGTTAACCACAACCATAGATGCGGATTTCTTAACAACTTCACAGACACGAGTTACTTCGTTTCCAACGTAAATGGACAATAATTTCTGTTCCATTCTCTCGTTCCCCTTTCATGTAAGAATCTTAGTATATTTTGACTAAACCGGCAAAGCCGAATTTATTCCGTAAGTTACCGTTCAGATACTAAATCTGAAACAAAGAGAGATACCAGGTAATAATCGGTTCTCCAAATAAGATTGTAAGATAGATGCCTGCGCACAAATACGGTCCGAACGCCAGGACATGCTCCTTCTTCTTATTAAAAATCATCTTGCAAATATGTATCACAGAACCAAGTACACAGCCAATCATCATTGCCAGAATAATTGCTTTCCAACCAAGGAGCAATCCCGCAGCCGCCATTAGCTTCACGTCACCGCCGCCCATTCCGCGTCCTTTGGTTATCCAAACAATCAACAAAAAGAACAAACTAACCGTAAAAAATCCGATTACATATTCATACCAATGCGGATAATCAATAATCACTCGCGCAACCCCTAATACCGCAATAAAAACATTACAGCCAAAAGGAATTTCCATTGTTCTTTCATCAATGACCGTAATGACAATCAGCACAGATACACATAAACAAAATAAAATACTTTCCCACTTCAATCCGTGGACCAACACTACCGCAACCCAAAGCAAGCCATTCAGAGCTTCTACAATCGGATACTGCCAAGAAATCTTCTTCTTACAGCTACGGCACTTACCACCCTGAATCAAAAAACTAAACAGTGGGACAAGTTCATACCACTGAAGAACATGACCGCAATGCATACAATGCGAACGTTCTACCGCTATATCTTCTTTCAAAGGTATTCTGTAAATACACACATTCAGAAAGCTTCCAATCACTATTCCCAATAAACTTACCATAACAAACAAAACGATGGTTCCGTTTGTCCCAAGCATTGTAAAATCAGCCATGTTATCTCCTGCAAAAGATAGGCTTTTCTATATTTTCACACACCTACCCAGTTAAAAGAATTATAACAAATTCGCACTTTATCAGCAAGCAAAAATAATATTTTTCTAAAAGAGCATCCTATCTTTGTAAGATATTCACAATTCCGTAACAAACTTTTTGTTTATTTGTAACATTTATAGCGATAACAAACCGCTTTTTATATGCATTTTGGCTGCATTTGCGATTAAATTACACATTTTATAATTATTTCCAGTTGTTTTATAAAACTTTGCTCAAAAAATCTACAATCGGCGTAATCGGAAAAATTTTAGTCGCAAGACGAAAAATTCCGATATGCAATCCGTCAACCGAAACAGCTTTATGCAAAGCAGCATCTCCCAGTGCTCTTTGCACCACAACCTCAGGCGTATTCATCATTGCTTTTTTAAAAGGACTGATTCCCGTGCCATATCGTTCACTCACATCAAAGAAAGGTGTATTCACAGGACCGGGGCATACCGCCAACACATGGATTCCACGCGGTTTTAACTCCGCCCGCAGTGCTCTTGAGAAATTCAATACATAAGATTTGCTTGCACCATAAACCGAATATCCCGGAAATGGCATAAAACCTGCACTGGAAGCAAGGTGAATGATATGGCTGTTTCTTCTCATAAAAGGAAGGCACATTGATGTAAAATTCGTCAGTGCCTCGCAATTCAAACGAATCATCGCCGCCTGATCTTTTGCCGTCAATTCCGCAAACTTTCCGTGAAGTCCCATTCCTGCGCTTTGAAACACCATTCTGATGTTCGGATTTAGCTTATATAAAACATTCTCGAATTCTTCCATATCTTTATCGTCCGTCACATCCATAGCAAAGGTTCTGACACTATGCTGTAACTTTTTCTGTAATTCAAGAAGTTTCTCTTCTCTTCTTCCGATAATCCAAATTTCATCAAGGCTCACAAATCTTTTGTCAATCTGAATTGCCGCCTCATAACCAATTCCTGATGTTGCCCCTGTAATAATTGCTACTTTCATCTTTCCCTCCTTAAAATTTCTCCGCATAATAACTCTTATAACCTTGTCCGAATATTTCACTTGCACTTGTTACAATCATAAAAGCATTGGTATCTACTGTTTTAACCACTTCTTCTACTTTAGGTGCAATTCGTTTTCTCACAACGCACATAATGATTTTCTTCTTTTTATCCGTATATGCGCCCGTTCCCTCCAAGTAGGTAACACCCATATCCAAATCTTCCATAAACCGTTTCGCTATCTTATCAGGTTCATCACTGATAATATAAATCAGTTTCGCTTCATCCTTACCATACAACACCAAATCCAGAACCCAGCTGGTAATCATAATAGCAATTACCGCATACATCGCCTTCTCAAAATCACGGAACACAAGAAGAGAGCCCGAAATAACAATCAAATCCACAATCAGAAACAGTGACCCTGTTTTAATATGCGGATGCTTCAAACGCAGAAGACGCACTACAATATCGGTACCACCCGTGGTTAGTCCGCTTTTTAGAACCATACCCAGTCCCACTGCAATACAGATACCGCCCGCCACCGCAGCAAGCAACATATCTGTCGTAACCGGTTCCAGTTTCTCGAATACATTTGTAAAAACAGATATAAGTACCAAAGCTGACAAAGTCCCCGCCACAAAGCGCCAGCCAAACTTTTTCCAGGCAATAATCAAAAGCGGAATATTCAACACAAGAATCAAAGTACCCGTTTCCACATGTATTAATCGATTCAACAGAATGGACACACCCGTCACCCCGCCCGGCGCCAGGTTGTTCGGATCCAGAAACAACGCTACACCTGCAGAATACAAGGCCGTCGCAAGAACCACTTTGAAAACCTTATATACCAACGCAAAAAACTTATTATTCTTGTTCTTTTCATTCATAACTTATATTCTCTCTTATATTTTTCTCATACTTTTTATATTTTTCTTATACATGCTTTGTAATTGGCCTATATTCATTTCATATATGTCTTCCTTAAATTTATATTCTTGTATTTTATTATAAACACATTCCCCGAGAATATCATCTGTTTTCTTGTATTTTATGCAAAAATGTTACATCTAAAATAAAAACAAGTACACTCCTCAAAGCATACTTGTTTTAATATAAATCTTCACACTTTCAAAGCTATTCAATATCAAACAAAGCATTTACAAACTGTTCACTGTCGAATTTCTGCAAATCCTCAATGGTTTCACCCACACCAATGTATTTCACAGGGACCTTTAATTCAGACTGGATTGCCACCGCAATACCTCCCTTGGCCGTACCGTCCATCTTAGTAAGAATAATGCCTGTAAGGTCTGTCACTTCGCCAAACTCTCTCGCCTGCATCAAGGCATTCTGTCCCGTAGTACCGTCCAGAACAATTAAATTCTCTCTATGGGCATTCGGAAACTCTCTCTCAATAATACGGTTGATCTTCTTTAACTCTTCCATCAGATTGCGTTTGTTATGAAGACGTCCTGCAGTATCGCAAATCAAAACATCCACATTGCGCGACTTCGCCGCGCTAACCGCATCAAAAATTACGCTGGCCGGATCAGAACCCGTATTCGCCTTAATAATTTCCACGCCCGCTCTGTTAGACCATTCTTCCAACTGTTCCACCGCAGCCGCACGGAACGTATCCGCAGCCGCAATCAGCACACGTTTGCCCTTGTCTTTTAACTTGCCCGCAAGCTTTCCGACAGATGTGGTCTTGCCAACGCCGTTTACGCCGATTACAAGAATTACCGACTGGGTATTTTCAAACTCATACGCAGTCTCTCCAACCTTCATCTGCTCCTTGATATTTTCAATCAGAAGTTCACGGCACTCATGGGGTTCTTTGATGCGTTGTTCTTTTACCTGCTTACGCAAACGCTCCATAATTTCACCGGTGGCATTGACACCGATGTCACCCATAATAAGTACCTCTTCGAGTTCCTCATAAAAATCTTCATCAATATGTGAGTAACCCTTAAAAACAGAGTCCATACCTTGTACGATATTGTTTCTTGTCTTTGTAAGTCCCTGCTTTAACCGGCTAAAAAATCCTTTTTTCTCCTCACTCATAAAAGACCAACCTTTCCTAAATACCATCGCATTAGCGACTTTTATAAAAGATTATCATTCTGCACAAAAGTAATAACCTTTATGCCTCGTTCTTCTGCAAATCCACGCTGACCAAAGTCGATACGCCCTTCTCCTGCATTGTGATACCATAGAGCTGGTTTGCCTGATCCATAGTACCGCGTCTGTGGGTAATCACAATAAACTGTGTAGATTTCGTCATCTTGTGTAAATACTTTGCAAAACGGTCTACATTGCTTTCATCCAGCGCAGCCTCAATTTCGTCCAAAAGACAGAACGGTGAAGGCTTTAAGTTCTGGATTGCAAATAAAAGCGAAATCGCCGTCAATGCCTTCTCACCACCGGACAACTGCATCATATTCTGCAATTTCTTTCCGGGGGGCTGTGCGATAATCTTGATACCTGCTTCCAGAATATCATCGTCATCCATAAGCTCCAAGTTAGCCTGGCCGCCGCCAAAAAGCTCCTTGAACACCTTGTCAAACTCGTGGTCAATCTCCGCAAAACGCTCCCTGAACTGCTTACGCATCAATTCATCCAAATCCACAATAATCTTCTGAAGGCTCTTCTCTGCCTCAATCAAATCTTCGTGTTGCTTATGTAAGAAGGTGTAGCGTTCCATTACATTCTTGTAATCTTCAATTGCATTAACGTTTACATCACCAAGGCGCTTAATCTTATCCTTCAAAGAAGAAACTTCCTTCTTCATTGCCGGCAAATCATTCATTTCCTCATTACGAAGTCCCTGGGCATCATGAAGAGTAATTTCATACTCCTGCCACATATAACTGCTCTGAGACGCCATAGACTCTTCAGCGCGTTCCTTCTGGGACTTCAAACGGAAGATTTCCTTGTCCAAATCATTGATTTGCTTGCTCAATTTATCTCTTTCTTCAAAGAAACTCTTCTGTTTTGCATTCAATTCATCGCGTTTCGTAATTGCCGCATCCAATTTAATCTGAGTATCAGATTTTGCCGTATGTGAAGCCGCAATGGTCTTCTCAATTTCTTCAATACTTTCGGTTTTAAACTGAATATCGCTGGTTCCGGAATTAATACCCTCCACGATTTCCTTCTTCTCATCTTCGTGACGGGCAATTTCACCATCCACACGATTCAAATTCTGCTGTTCAAAGCCCTGTCTCTGCAGCAACTTCTCAACTTCCAAATCAAGCTCAGCAACTTTATTTAACTTCTCGGTTTCTTCCGCTCTTGCCTCTTCCAGTTTCTTCTGGTTTACACTGATTGCTTCCGTTTCCTTCTGTTCCAAAGCCTGGGAATCCGCAAACTCCTTCTGGATAGCATTCTTTTCTTCCGCAATATGCTGTAAGGACTCTCTCAAATCCTCTTCTTCCAGCTTTAATTCATCGAAGCCCTTCTGTACATCGTCCTTCTTTTCCTGGGCCTGCATTACATTCAGGCGGGCGGTATTCTGACGGATAAAAGCACCCTGAAGGTTATCTTTGGCATCCGCCATATTTTTACGAAGTTCATTACGTTCTTTCTTTAAGTTCTCGATATCATCCAAAATACCGTCGATTTCTTTTAAAAGTGTCTTAACCTTCTTCTCAAGCTCGTCCATTTCACGACGACGGCCAAGGAGGTTGCTGTTGTTTCTAAACGCACCACCACTGATAGCACCGCCGGGCACCAAAAGTTCGCCTTCCAAAGTAACCATACGAATGCCGTAATCAAACTTCTTGGCAATTTTTAACGCATTATCTACGGTATCAACCACAACAATGCGGCCAAGCATTGCCTTGGCAACATCCTTGTATTTCGCTTCAAGATGAACCAATGCATCCGCCATTCCGATTACTCCGGGTTCATTTAGTGCCTCCGGATTCTTGAATTCCTGGGGATTGGTAATGCTTGTCAATGGTAAAAAGGTTGCCCTACCGTGCTTATTGTCCTTTAAGAACTGAATCATCTTCTTAGCGGTAGCTTCATTATCGGTAACAATGTTCTGGATATTGCCGCCAAGTGCAGTTTCAATTGCGGTTTCATACTTGGCATCTACCTTGATAATATCCGCAACAACGCCACAGATTCCGGGATTGGAAGCTTTTTGTTCCATTACTTTTTTAACACTGCTTCCGTAACCTTCATAACGCTCTGTCAGATTGGTAATTGCTTCCAACTTAGACTTTTCCTGATGGTAAAGCACCTGTGTATCGCGAAGCTTCTTATCCATTTCGCCCAAATCGTCATGAATCTTACCGGCGCGTTCTTCCATTACACGAATTTCGTGATTGCGTTCTTCAATTTCCTTGGTTACAGCCTGGAACGCCTCTTCTAATTTGGCAATCACGTCATCCTGTTCAGCTTCTTCTGTTTTTGCCTTTAAAATACGGGCATTCAATTCAGACAGACGGATATTATTCTGTTCTGTCATAGAATCCAAACGGCTTATTTTGGCCTTAATGGTCGCACGCTCGTTTAAAAGCTCGATAATACAGTTTTTACTCTTTTCTACGCTGAAATTTAAAGTTTCAATATTGGTCTGGCAAGCAAGCAATTCTTCTCTTGCCGCATCTCTTAATGCAACACCTTCTGCAGTCTTTAAATCAATCTCATTCTTAGACTCTAAGATAACTGCCTTCTCAGCTTCCTTAGCTGCCAATTGCTCGTCCACGGAAGACAGGCGTGCGTTCATATGCTCCTTATTGCCTTCCGCCGAGTGAATCTGCTCTTTTAAAAGTTTAATTTCACCCTCTAATTTTTCACGCATAACATCGGTATTTGCAAGGCTGGAACGGGACTCTTCAATCTCTTTCTCAAGCTCTGCTAAAATACCTTCTATTTCATCATATTCTGCTTTTAACTTTTCATTCGCTTCATTTGCAATATTGAAGTCATTTTCTGCAATAATTGCCTTTTTATCCAGTTCTTCCAACTGCTCACGGACACGCTTGCTCTCCAACAGGAAAACATTCACGTCCAATGTTTTCAACTCTTCTTTATGCTTTAAGTAAATCTTCGCCTTTTCAGACTGCTTCTCCAAAGGTCCGATCTGCTTTTCAAGCTCAGATAAAATATCGCTGACACGAACCAGGTTCTGCTGTTCTGCCTCTAATTTACGGCAAGCTTCCACCTTACGTCTTTTATACTTAACGATACCCGCAGCCTCATCAAAAAGTTCACGGCGGTCTTCCGGCTTAGAACTTAAAATTTTATCAATCTGGCCCTGACCGATGATAGAATACCCTTCCTTACCGATACCGGTATCATAAAAGAGTTCGTTCACGTCCTTCAAACGGCAAACCGTACCGTTGATTAAGTACTCGCTTTCACCGGAACGATAAATACGTCTTGCAACGGTAACTTCATCATAATCGATTGCAAGAGAATGGTCGGAATTGTCCAAAGTAATGGCAACATAAGCAGACCCCACAGGCTTACGCATCTGGGTACCCGAAAAGATAACGTCCTGCATAGACGCACCACGCAACTGCTTAATTCTCTGCTCACCAAGAACCCAACGCACCGCATCGGCTACGTTACTTTTACCGCTACCATTGGGTCCGACAATACCGGTAATACCGTTTGTGAACTTGAATACTATTTTATTTGCAAAGGACTTAAAGCCCTGTACTTCGATACTTTTTAAATACATATTACTACCCTTCGTATGAACGCAACGTTCATTTTCATATTTATACCGCCATAAAACCTATGACTGCATCTTCTTTAACACCTGGTAAGCTGCCTGCTGTTCCGCTTCTTTCTTGTTATGGCCCACTGCCGTAGCCATACATTCATCGTTAATGTAAACCGCCACTTCAAAAACCTTGTCATGCTCAGGCCCATTCTCGCTAATCAACTTATAGCTAAGTGTCTTGTCTGCTTCCGCCTGGATTCTTTCCTGCAGAATACTCTTGCTGTCAACAAACAACTGCGCCTCTTCCACATCATCCAAAACAAACTTGTGAATGAATTTTCTTGCCTCTTCCAAGCCACCATCCAGGTACATTGCCCCAATAATCGCCTCGAAGACGTCAGAAAGAATGGAATTACGTTCACGTCCGCCACCGGCTTCTTCTCCCTTGCCAAGCAGAATCAACTCGCCAAGGTTAATCTTTCTTGCGCAAAATGCCAACGCCGGCTCACATACCATAGATGCTCTCACCTTAGACATTTTACCCTCGGACATTACGGAATTACCTTCATAAAGAAACTCACTGCTGACAAGCTCTAAAACCGCATCGCCAAGGAATTCAAGACGTTGGTAATTCTCCCACTTATTGATTTTTAATTCGTTTGTAAAAGAACTGTGTGTCAACGCGCACTTAATCAGTTCCTTATTTTTAAAAGTATAAGAAATGCGTTTCTCAACTTCTGCGATATTCGCATCTACGTTCATATCATCTCTCCGTTACCGCTGTTTCCCCTTATAAAAGGACTTATTGCGGTTATTCTACACATAATTCATAGAAAAAGCCCGAACCGGGCTTTGGCAGATTAAGAATTCTTCTCTGCTTTCATAATTACCTCAACCGCTTCTTTGACATTGGTAATCTGCTCTACATCCTCGGCAGTTATGGTAATGTTTAATTCTTCTTCCACTCCGCTTACAATCTGGTAAACGTCAAGGGAATCCGCACCCAAATCTCCCAGGAAAGTGGTATCTTCCGTAATTTCATTCGGATCCACCTTGAGAATATTTGATATTGCTGTTTTCAGTACTTCAAGTTCCATTTTTCTTTGTTTTTCCTTTTACTTCTGTTTCTTAACCAAGCGCATTTCACCTCTTACGCTTTCGTTTATACAAACTGATTTGCAAATATTACTCTGCACTTTCCTCAGTTTTACTTAAGCTCTCACTGATTTTACGGTTAATATCCTGCTCCTTAAAATCAATACACTGCAGAATGGAATTCTTCACTTCTTCCGCTTTAGAACTGCCGTGTGACTTTACAACCAAGCCTTTTAAGCCAAGCAAAGGTGCTCCGCCGTACTCATCGGTAGAGAACTTCTTCAATACCTGCTTCATGCTGGGCTTTACAAGGGCACCGCCGATTTTACCTCTGGTAGAGGACATCATGGCATCCTTAATCATTTTAACAAGAGTCATACCAACGCCCTCGTATAATTTAAGAATAACGTTACCAACAAACGCATCACAAACAATAACGTCTACATCGCCGTTGGGAATATCTCTTGCTTCCACGCTGCCGACAAAGTTGATATCAGGACATGCTTTTAACAAGGGGAAGGTTTCTTTAACAAGGGCATTTCCCTTCTCTTCCTCTGCGCCGTTGTTTACGATACCGACTCTGGGGTTCTCGATACCCATAATATTCTTCATATAAACAGTACCCATCTTAGCAAACTGCACAAGATAAGCAGGCTTTGCATCTACGTTGGCACCACAGTCAATCAAAAGTGCCATACCCTTTGCAGTGGGCAAAAGCGGTGCCAAAGGAGGTCTCTGCACACCGGGAAGACGTCCGATCAAAACCTGTCCTCCAACCAAAACCGCACCGGTACTTCCGCAAGATACGAAAGCATCTGCCTGTCCTTCTTTTACAAGGCCCATACCTTTTACAATGGAGGAATCCTTCTTGGTACGGATTGCATTTACAGGGGGCTCTGCCATCTCAATCACTTCTCTGGCATCTATGATTTCAACCTGATCCTTATTGTATTCGTACTGTTTTAACTCTTCTTCGATTACTTCCTGCTTACCGGTAAGAAGCACCTTAACCATTTCGTTGGCATTGATTGCGCCAACAGCACCTTTTATAATTTCTACAGGGGCATTGTCACCACCCATAGCGTCAACGACAACTTTAACGTATTCTGACATATTGATTCACCCTTTCGTCGGTAGGTATCAAAACATCTCTTATACTATGTATAAAAATAAAATTTCCCATATAAGGACACAAACCCACACTCGTCTACTACTATACTAAAATTGCAAGTAAAAATCAAGATTTCATATAAAAAAGAACTTTAATAGCAATTCTCTCGGAAACAGCAATCCTCCGCTATTTTTCGCTTAAAAATAAAATGATAAAATTTTAGTTGACAAAGTCCCCTGCTGCTTGTATAATTCATAAAGTACGAATATTTCCGGCATCGGTTTATGATATGGAGGTGTAACACAATGTCTATTTGTCCTAAGAATAAATCTTCCAAAGGTAGAAGAGATAAAAGACGCGCAAACTGGAAAATGAGCGCTCCTACATTAGTAAAGTGCAGCAAGTGTGGTGCTTTAACAGTTCCTCACAGAGTTTGTAAGGCTTGCGGTTCTTATAACAAAAAAGAAATCGTTAAAGTTGAAGATTAATTTTAGAGCAAAAAGACTTTCGGTTACGAAGGTCTTTTTTATTGCTCTTCTATTTATACAAAAACACCATCGGCACACAACCGATGGTGTTTTTTCTTTTATATTAATCTTAGTTCAACTGTGCCTGTGCTACTGTGATTGCAATAACACCAACAATATCTTCTGCTGAACATCCTCTTGATAAATCATTTACAGGCTTTGCAATACCCTGAAGAATAGGGCCGTATGCATCTGCCTTAGCAAGTCTCTGTACAATCTTGTAAGAAATGTTACCAGCATCAAGGTTCGGGAAAATAAGTACGTTTGCTTTACCTGCAACATCGCTGTTCGGTGCCTTGGAAGCTGCTACGGAAGGAACGATTGCTGCGTCCAACTGGAATTCACCGTCTACAGTGATTTCAGGATACTGTTCCTTAGCAATTCTTGTAGCTTCTACCATCTTGTCAACCAATGCATGCTTTGCACTGCCTACGGTTGAGTGTGAAAGCATTGCACAAACTGCCTTCTCTCCTACCAAAGCTTCGAAGCTTTCTGCAGAAGAAGCTGCGATTGCTGCCAATTCTTCGGGATTGGGATCCTGGTTCAAACCGCTGTCTGCAAAGATAAATGTACCGTTTGCACCGAATTCGCAGTTGGGAACGTCCATTACGAAGAAGGCAGATACAAGCTTACAGCCTGCTTTAGTCTTAAGAATCTGTAAGGAAGGTCTTAAAGTATCTGCTGTAGAGTGGCAAGCACCAGCTACCAAACCGTCTGCGTCATCAGCCTTTAACATTACGATACCGAAAGTAATGGTATCCTTTAAAAGGATGTCCTTTGCCTGTTCCAAAGTCATACCTTTCGCTTTTCTTGTTTCATATAAAAGATTTGCATAATCTTCAAACTTATCGCAATTTGCAGGGTCAATCACCTTTGCTGCGCTGATATCAACGCCTGTGCTCTTTACGTGCTCGTCAATCTCTGCCTGGCTACCGATTAAAATAATGTCAGCCAAATCTTCCTTGATTGCCTGTGCAGCTGCGTAATAAGTTCTGTCGTCCATTGTTTCCGGAAGAAGAATTGTCTTCTTACACTGTTTTGCTTTTTCTTTGATTCTGTCTACGAATGCCATTTTGCTTCTCTCCTTTATATGTTTGGGGTTGTCCCTGTAACACACAAGGGGCCGCTCCAATATTTGATAGTAATGTGATTATCGCATTTCTTTCAATAATCCTCAAATATTATACATAAAATTTTATAAATCTACAAGGGTGTGCGGTGGTTTTTCCAAAAATTCGTCTTTTTTATAACAATTATATCAGCACAAGGAATCACTTTTATAAAAATAATATATTTTTTTACACAAATTAACTTGTCACTATCTTTCAAAAATGTTAAGTTTAAAAGAAAGGTAAAAACGATAGGGGAATTTATATTCAGGAAAGGGGGCTTACAATGAAAGTAGCCGGTATTGTAGCCGAATATAATCCGTTCCACAACGGACATGCATATCATATGCAGAAAGTAAAAGAAATGACGGGCGCAGATTATCTCGTAGTAGTAATGAGCGGTAATTTTACCCAAAGAGGTGTTCCTGCCCTGATAGATAAATACAGTCGTACCAAAATGGCTTTGGACTCAGGTGCAGATTTAGTACTGGAGCTCCCGCTCTATTATGCAGCAGGAAGCGCAGAATACTTTGCTTCCGGTGCTGTTGCCCTGCTTGATAAGTTAGGTGTGGTAGATACGCTCTGCTTCGGCAGTGAATGTGGAGATATTAAGACATTAACGGAAGTTGCCATTCTTTTATCCAAGGAAGATGAAGCATTTTCCAATGCCATCAAGTCGAAAATGAAACTGGGACTCACCTATCCCCGCGCAAGAATGCAAGTTATTGAAGAAACTTTGCCCGATTCTTATGTGCATGTGGATGCCTTAAGTTATCCCAATAACATTTTGGGCATTGAGTATATTAAGGCAATTATTCAACGAAACAGCAAGATTTTGCCCCAGACCACAAGACGTATGGGTGCAGGTTATCATGACCGTATGGTGACTGAAGTAATGAGTTCTGCTCTCTCCATTCGCGAATCTTTAAAGTCTGCAGACTCTTTGGATATGATTCAGAGTTCCGTTCCGCCTCATGTGTACGATATGATGAAGAAGGACTTCCATAAGACCTTCCCCATCTTCCATGAAGACATTTCCAGTCTGTTGAAGTATAAACTTCTTTTGGATGCGCCAAGAGGCTTTTCGGAATACGTGGATATTTCGGAAGATTTCTCTGATAAAATCGTAAAGAACTTAAAGAACTATGAAAACTACTCGCAATTCTGCGATTTGTTAAAAACCAAGGACATTACTTATGCCCGTGTAAGCCGTTGTCTGTTGCATATTTTATTAAACTTACGCAAAGATTCCCTTCAGCATTATGTTGATAAGGATTACATCTTCTATGCAAGAATGTTAGGGCTTCGCAAGAGTGCCAGCGAATTAACCTCAGCCATTAAGAAAGTATCCAAAATCCCTATGATTTCCAAGTTGGCGGATGCAAGAGAATTCTTAACCTCCACCGGTATGGAAATGTTGGAATGCGACATTCAGGCGTCACACATCTACGATTCTCTCGTTACCGAGAAGTTCGGTAACAAGCCAATCAGTGAGTTCAGCAGAGAAATAGTAATTGTTGAGTAAAAATTATATAAAATATAACAAACTCCTATTCAGAAATGAGTAGGAGTTTTTCTTTCTGTCGCTATTCTTTTTTAGATGTGTCACTCTATCATTTATTTCGGATTCGTACTTAATATCTTTCTTATAATCTTCCCACATAAATCAAGTCCACTACTGTCATCAGAATAATAATTCCAAGCATTACAAGTACCGATGCAATTCCGCTGACGAACAATGCCTGTATTGCAATCGCCAAACCGGCAATCATCAGTGTAACACCTGCAAACCTGTTACTTTTACGCCAAATATCATCATTACTTAAAGTTTTCTCCGTACGCAGCCCCATAATACCGTTTCGTTTCACCTTTGGCATAAAATTCCCAAGAATAATAAAAATAATTCCCCAAATCACACAGACAACAGAACTGATATCGATTGAACTTTTACTTGCATTATTTATCGCTTCCACATAACTTGAGTAAGTAAAAATCACATGCATAACGCTAAACGCCAACGCCATAGAAATAGCAGCCAGATTTAAAAACTTCACATTATTTTCATATTCAACCTGCTGTTTCTCTTCTTTGGTTTTGGTTGCCATTCTTTTATTTTTTTTCTTTTTCTTTTCTTCTAATTT